>DFNM01000158.1 GCA_002376045.1 Firmicutes bacterium UBA3567 | reverse complement strand
ATTAGCTTAACCCTTAACCAACTGTTTTGGAGAAGAACCAAAAAAGTTAATATACTTACTCGTGAATGGGTTTTAAAAGGTTTTGAATGGGGGTGAAGAAGTTACTTGAAGAAAAGATTTGTTGTTGAACTTGGATGGGGTGTTGACCTTCATGGGCAGGACGTCACAAAGGCTGCGGAAAGAGCAGTAAAGGATGCTATATCGAGAAGCTGTTTGTGTGGTCTGGTTGAAATCGTTGAGCTAAAGGATCTAAATGATATGATAGTTGATATCATAATAGCTTCCCCGGATGTGGAAAAGGTAAATAAGGAAAGGGTATTGGAAGTGGTTCCCTTTGGCAGGAAATCCATTACTGTTCAGGAAGGGGGGATGTCTGTTCCGGGATTGCATGTAAAAGAACTGGGAGATACCAGGGATGACATCGTAGTGGTAAACGCCTGTGTTGTAGTTTCAATAGAACAAAGCTAGGAGGTGTTTTGTTTTGAAACTTAAAAAAGAAGAACTTCTTCACTTTTACAGGAAAATGGTAGAAATAAGAAAGTTTGAGACGAAGGTAGTAGAGCTGTTTGCTGATGGAATGATTCCGGGTTTTGTACATTCATACATAGGTGAAGAGGCCGTTGCTGTTGGAGCCTGCAGCAATCTAAATGATGATGACTATATAACCAGCACCCACAGGGGACACGGTCATCTGATTGCAAAAGGCGGTCACATGGATAAGATGATGGCCGAACTTTTCGGCAAGGAGACGGGCTACTGTAAAGGGAAAGGCGGATCAATGCATATAGCAGATGTTGATCTGGGAATCCTCGGTGCCAACGGTATTGTAGGAGGCGGATTTCCCATTGCAGCCGGGGCCGGGTTATCGGCAAAGATGAGGGGTACCAATCAGGTTGCCGTGTGTTTCTTTGGTGATGGTGCATCCAATCAGACTACATTCCATGAAGGCATAAACCTTGCTTCAATCTGGGACCTTCCTGTGGTGTTTGTGTGTGAAAACAACATGTACGGAATATCCCTTTCTCAAAAAGAGCACCAGCACATAAAGGATATATCGGATCGTGCTACTGCTTATGGTATTCCCGGGGTCACTGTTGATGGCAATGATGTGATCGCCGTGTATGAAGCAGTGAAAGAAGCCGTTAAGAGAGCCCGTCAGGGTGAAGGCCCGACCTTGATTGAATGTAAAACCTACAGACACAGAGGTCATTTCGAAGGGGATCCAACGGTCTACAGGTCTGAAGAAGAAGTTGAACAGTGGAAGAAAAAGGATCCCATAAAAAGATTTAGGAAAAAACTGCTGGAATTGGGGACTGTAACAGAGGATGAGCTCAACAGCATAGATGAAGAAGTGGATAAAATGGTGGAAGAAGCAGTAGAGTATGCTAAAAAAGGAAAGTTTCCCGAACCCGAAAAAGCCGTTGAAGATGTGTATACCGATATCGTTGAGGAGGTGAGGGAATAATGAGAAAAATGACCGTTGCCGAAGCTATCAGAGAAGCCCTGAGGCTTGAGATGAAACGAGATGAACGGGTTTTCATCATGGGTGAGGACGTTGGAAAATTTGGAGGCTGCTTCGGCGTAACTCAGGGGCTTTATGAAGAATTTGGACCGGAAAGGGTTAAGGATACTCCCATAAGTGAAACGGCGATAATCGGATCGGCAGTAGGAGCTGCAGCGACAGGGATGAGACCTGTGCCGGAAATTATGTTCTGTGACTTTTTGACAGTCCCCATGGATCAGCTGGTGAATCAGGCTGCGAAGATGAGGTATATGTTTGGAGGAAAAGCCAAAATACCCATGACCGTAAGGGTTCCTGTGGGAGCGGGGATGTCAGCTGCGGCCCAGCACTCTCAGTGTTTGGAAGCATGGTTTATCCATGTTCCAGGTCTAAAAGTTGTCATGCCGTCGACTCCTGCAGACCATGCGGGATTGCTGATTTCTTCCATACGGGATGACAATCCTGTTATGTTCTTTGAACACAAAATGCTTTATGGTGTTGAAGGGGAAGTTCCCGATGAAATTGAGCCAATTCCCCTTGGTAAAGCCGACATCAAACGGGAAGGGGAGGATGTGACGGTAATTGCAACTTCTATGATGGTTTACAAATCCTTAGAAGCAGCTAAAGAATTAGAAAAAGACGGCATAAGCATAGAGGTTGTAGACCCACGGACACTGTTCCCGCTGGATAAGGAAACCATTTTTGAATCAGTTAAGAAAACAAACAGAGTTGTAATCGTGCATGAAGCGGTTAAGCGAGGAGGAGTTGGGGCAGAAATTGCTGCTCAGATTGCTGATGAAATGTTTGACTATCTGGATGCTCCCATTAAGAGAGTGGCAGCTTTGAATGTGCCCATTCCCTTCAGTCCGCCGTTGGAAAAATATGTTGTTCCCGATGTGAAAGATATCATTAATGCCGTTAAATCTATAGCAAGATAAAAAAGAAAAGGCAACCGGTAAGCCGGTTGCCTTCTAATCGTATAACTGGAGGCGTGGATATGTCAAGAGTAGGCATCATAGCCAACCCGGCGTCCGGGAAGGACATCCGGAGGCTGGTAGCATATGGAACGGTTATCGATAATGAAGAAAAAGTTAACATAGCAAAAAGGGTTATCCTGGGTATGGTCTCTATGGGGATCAAGGAAATCTTTATAATGCCTGATACCTTTGGAATAGGAGACAAAGCGATATACCAGTTAAAAAAAAGAAAAAGCATAGATAACCAGGTGAAAATTCTGGAAATGACAATCGAAGGTTCACAGAACGATTCAACAAAGGCTGCCAACTTAATGAAGGAAAAGGGCGTAAAATGTATTGTTACCCTGGGAGGGGATGGGACCAACAGGGCAGTGAGTAAAGGTTGTGGTGGTGTGCCTCTGATTCCTATATCTACCGGAACAAACAATGTGTTTCCCAGATTTATGGAGGGGACTTATGCTGGAATTGCAGCTGGTTTGATAGCTGGTTGGCCCGAAGACAAAGAATTGTTTGTAGTTAACAAGAGGCTGGTGGTGGTCAAAAACGGTAAAAAAGTTGATTCTGCTCTCATTGATGCCGTTGTATCCAGGGAGATTTTTATAGGGGCGCGGGCTGTATGGGATATGGAAAAGGTTACTCAAATCATCATAACGAGGGGAGAACCGACTAATATAGGTCTGTCTTCAATAGGAGGTTATTTATATCCGATAAAATGGGATGAACCAAAAGGATTGTACATAGAAATAGGAAACAACCTTACAGTTAGAGCTCCCATTGCACCGGGAATTGTGAAAGAAGTTGGCATTAAGAAGTATACAGTGTTGAATATAGGAGATAAAGTTGAGGTAAAGACAAAACCATGTACCATAGCTCTTGATGGTGAAAGAGAAGTTGAGTTTACCCAAAATGATAAAGGTTACATAATGCTTGATACAGGTGGGCCTAGAGTAGTGGATGTCAAAAAAACCCTGTTAAAAGGGGTTAAAAACAGGATATTTATCAAAGAAAGGGAGGAAATATAATAATGGCATACAATATCTTAATGCCCAAACTGGGTTTGACAATGCAAGAGGGAACAGTTAGCAAATGGCTAAAGAAAGAGGGGGATGAGGTCAAAAAAGGTGAACCTATTGTTGAGATAATGACTGATAAGATCACAAATCAGGTGGAAGCTGCTCATTCGGGAATTCTCAGAAAAATCTTAGTTGAAGAGGGACAGACAGCAAAGGTATCTGATGTTATAGGTATAATTGCTGACCCGAATGAAGAAGTAACCGATATACCGGAAGGCAAAAAATATACAAAGGAACAATCACCAGATTCCATACGTAAAGTTACTCCAGATGAGGAAAAAGAAAACTCTTTAAAAAGTTTAAGAGTTTCTCCTGCAGCAAGAAGACTCGCAAAGGAAAAGGGAGTAGCTCTGGAAAAAGTTGTAGCAACAGGACCAGGCGGACGGATAGTGCTGGAGGATGTAAAACGGTATTTAGAAGAACAAATATCTAAAGAGGAAACAGTTAAAAGAGAATTACAGGAGGAAAAAAATAAGGAAGCAGAAGTTATTCCTTTAAGGGGAATGAGGAAAATAATTTCTAATAGGATGAGTCAGAGTTGGCACAATTCCCCCCACGTAACAATAACGATGGAAGCAGATATGACAGAAGCTGCTGCTTTAAGAGAAAAAATCAAACAAAAGTATAACAGAAAAATAACTTTCACAGATCTAATTGTTAAAGCCTGTGCTAAAGGTTTAAAAGATTTTCCAATGATAAATGCTACACTGGAAAATGAAAAGATTAAACAGTTTAAAGAGATCAACATTGGAGTAGCCGTAGCCCTTGATGATGGTCTTATAGTTCCGGTAGTTTTTTCGGCTGATAAAAAAGGACTTTTTGAAATCAGTGAAGAAGTAAAAACATTAGCTGAAAAAGCCAGAAAAGGAGAACTGAGCAGTGATAAAGTTAAAGGAGGAAGTTTTACCGTTACAAATCTGGGGATGCATGGAGTAGATGTATTTACACCTATAATCAATCCTCCTGAAAGCGCAATATTAGGGGTAGGCCGCATTACTCGAAAACCCGTGGTTTGTGAAAATGATGAAATCAAAATCAAGCCGATGATGTGGTTAAGTCTTTCCTTTGATCACAGATTAATAGATGGTGCTCTTGCTGCACAGTTTCTGTCAAGGGTAAAAGATTATTTAGAAGACCCCGTATTAATTGGCCTTTGATTAAATAGGAGGGAAAAAAGTATGGTAGATAAAGAACTCGTAATAATTGGTGGAGGTCCTGGAGGTTATGTTCCGGCAATAAAAGCGGCTCAAATGGGTATAAATGTTACTCTTGTTGAAAAAGATGAGCTTGGAGGAACATGCCTGAACAGGGGATGTATACCAACAAAAGCATTGTTAAAAGCTGCCCTTTTGTATGAAGAAACAAAAACAATGAGTTCTTTTGGAGTCACTGTAGAAGGTTCAAAATTTCATTTGGCTGAAGCCATAAAATGGAAGGAAAGAGTTGTAAAACGTCTTTCGGGCGGGGTAAGGGCACTGCTGAACAAGAATAATGTTGAAGTGATAAAAGGGAAGGCTGTATTTAAAGGGAGCAATACTTTAATTGTTGGTGAAAAAGAAATGACTTTTAAGAACGCCATTATAGCCAGCGGGTCTGTAGCAGCTACATTACCCATTCCTGGAATTCAAGCAGAACATGTTATATACAGTGACGATGCTTTGAATTTGAGCAAAATACCAGAAAGGCTTGTAATAATCGGTGGTGGTGTAATTGGTGTAGAGTTTGCCAGCATATTTAATGCCGCCGGTTCACAGGTGACTATTATTGAGATGATGCCCGAAATTCTTCCAGTGATGGATAAGGATTTATCTAAAGGTCTTAAGACGGTACTGAAAAAGAAGAAAATAGATATATTTACAAATTCCAGGGTAACAGAAGTCAAAAAGGATGTAGTGGTTATGGAACACAATGGAGAAAAGCAGGAAATCAAATGTGATACTGTTTTGGTTGCAGTGGGTCGTAAACCGAACATAGAGGATTTGGGATTGGAAAATGCGGGAATAGAATTTGATAAAAAGGGTATTAAAGTAAACGAATACATGGAAACAAATGTTGCCGGGATATATGCTGTTGGTGATGTGGTACCTACTCCTCAATTAGCTCATGTGGCATCAGAGGAAGGTATAGTAGCTGTTTATAACATTGCAGGCGAAAGACGTAAGATGAAATACAATGCTGTTCCATATTGTGTTTATACAAATCCAGAGGCTGCTTCAGTTGGGATGACTGAAGAGGAAGCAAGGGAAAAGGGTATCAGCTACAAAATAGGAATGTTCCCTTTAATGGTCAATGGAAAGGCAATGGTTGAAGGTGTCAGAGATGGCTTTGTAAAAATAATAGCAGGTAAGGAATATGAAGAAGTGTTGGGAGTGCACATTATGGCACCACATGCTTCTGAAATGATTCATCAAGCATGTACCGCTTTAACCCTGGAGGCCACTCTAGATGAGCTAATTGAAACAATTTATCCTCACCCTACGATGGGAGAAGCTATTCTGGAAGCAGCTCTATCGGCCAAAGGCAAGGCCATACACATATAAGCAAAACCCTGTCTCTTCAAGGACAGGGTTTTATTTTAACTATGCAACTTTTAAGCCTTTGGATAAAAAAATGCCTTTAAACTTGTTTATTTCATGCTCATCAGGGGGATTGATATTACCAAGGGGATATTTAAGCCCCAGTTTATTCCACTTGTGGACACCCATTTTATGGTAAGGTAGAAGTTCAATCTGTTCAATGCTAGGGTATTTTATTAAAAATTCAGCCATTTGCCTTAAATGTTTTACATCATCTGTCAAACCCGGCACGATCACATGCCGTATCCAGATGGTTTTATTATAATGGTTAAGAAATTTGAGGGTTTTCAATATTTTTTTGTTGTCTTTTCCGGTAATAAACCTGTGTTTGATTGGGTCTAAGTGTTTTATATCTAGGAGGAACAGATCAGTATAGGGAATGATTGTTTTTAATACCCTTTCATCACAAAACCCTGAAGTATCTATAGCGGTATGAATTCCATGTTTTTTACACCGTTTGAGAATTTCTTTGGAAAAACATGGTTGCATAAGGGGTTCCCCTCCTGAAAGGGTAACTCCACCACCTGAAGCATCAAAGTAAGGTTTATAGTTTTTAAGCTTCTGTATTATTTCTTCAACAGAAATTTCAGTGCCACCATGGATTTCCCATGTATCGGGATTGTGGCAGTATTTACACCTTAGAGGGCATCCCTGCATAAATATCACGGATCTTATTCCCGGACCGTCAAGGGTTCCAAAGCTTTCAATGGAATGAATTCTTCCGGTTTTTGAACATTTCATGGTTCTACATCCTCTCGTAAAAGGTTCTTGCGATTACCTCTTTCTGCTGCTCGGGGGTTAGCCTGTTAAAATGAACGGCATACCCGGAAACCCTGATGGTAAGCTGAGGATATTTGTGAGGGTTTTCAACGGCATCCAGCAGTTTTTTTCGATCTAAAACATTAACATTAATATGGTGGCCTCCCCGGGCAAAGTACCCGTCCAATAAAGCCGTTAGGTTTTGAACAGCAGTTTCCTCGTTTTTCCCCAGAGCCTGGGGTACGATGGAAAAAGTGTAGGAAATGCCATCCCTGCAGTTATCATATGGAATCTTGGAAATTGAATTCATAGCTGCCAGAGCACCGTTTTTGTCTCTGCCGTGCATGGGGTTCGCACCGGGAGCAAAGGGTTCACCGTCTTTCCTTCCATCAGGGGTGGCACCCGTCTTTTTCCCATAAACCACATTTGAAGTTATTGTCAGAACGGAAAGGGTGTGGTGTGCATTTCTGTAGGTTTCGTGTTTTTTCAGGTTTGAGATGAATTTATCTATTACTTCAAGGGCGATACTGTCAACCCTGTCGTCATCGTTTCCGAATGGAGGGTAATCACCTGTGATTTTAAAGTCTGTAATTAATCCGTTTTTATCCCTTATCGGCATAACGCTTGCGTATTTAATGGCACTTAGCGAATCGGCAACAACGGACAGACCTGCCACTCCAAAGGCCATCATTCTATCCACATGGGTATCATGCAGAGCCATTTGGAGCCTTTCGTAATTATATCTGTCATGCATGTAGTGAATAAGATTCATGGTGTTGACGTAAAGCTCTGCCAGCCATTCCAGCACTCTGTCATACCTTTTTATTATGTCTTTGTATTCAAGAATGCTGCCTTCATAAGGAGGTAGTTGAGGCCCGATTCTTAATCCGGTTTTTTCATCGATTCCTCCATTTATCGCCAGTAAAAGGGCCTTGGCCAAATTGGCTCTGGCTCCGAAAAACTGCATCTGCCTGCCGAGTTTCATTGCCGAAACACAGCATGCAATGGCATAATCGTCTCCATACCTCTCGCGCATCAAATCATCGTTTTCGAATTGAAGGGAACAGGTATCTCTGGCAATCATAGCACAGTATTTTTTAAAGTTTTCCGGCAGGTGCCTGGACCACAATACTGTCATATTGGGTTCAGGAGCAGGCCCCAGATTTTTTAAGGTATTTAAAAACCTGTAGCTGGTTTTTGTTACTAGAGGTCTTCCATCTAAACCCATGCCGCCTATGGATTCGGTGATCCACAATGGATCTCCTGCAAAAAGTTCATTGTATTCAGGAGTTCTTAACTGTCTGGCCATCCTCAGTTTTATAACAAACTGGTCAATTAACTCCTGAGCCTGGCTTTCAGTGAGGATTCCTTTTTTGATGTCCCGTTCGATGTATATATCAAAAAAGGAACTGACTCTACCCAGAGACATTGCTGCCCCATTTTGCTCCTTAATAGCGCCTAAGTAGGCAAAATATGTCCATTGTATGACTTCCCGGGCATCTGCAGCAGGTTTAGAGATGTCAAAACCGTACTCCCTGGCCATTGCTTTTAATTCTTTTAAGGCGAGAATCTGTGCCTTTACTTCACTCCGCAGCTGAATAGTTTCATTGTTCATGGGTGTTTTGAGATGTTCTAAGTCTTTTTCTTTTTCCATTATAAGCCTATCCACTCCGTAAAGGGCTACCCTGCGGTAATCACCGATTATTCTGCCCCTGCCGTATGAATCGGGAAGCCCCGTTATTACGCCAATCTTACGTGCTTTACGCATTTCATCAGTATAAGCTCTGAAAACAGCATCATTGTGAGTAAGCCGGTAGTTTGAGAATATATTTTTAACTTCGGGCGATAGAGTGTAACCATAACTGCTGCATGCTTGCTCTACCATTCGGATTCCACCAAAGGGGTTGGTAGCCCGCTTTAGGGGTTCATCGGTCTGCAGCCCCAGGATCACTTCTAAATCCCTGTCAATAAAACCGGGTTTGAAGCTGGTAATTCCGGTTATTGTTTCGGTATCAATGTTTCTTATTCCACCTTTTTGTATTTCTTCCATTATCAAATCCAGACATTTTTTCCAGAGCTTTTTTGTCCTGGGGGTAGGCCCTTTTAAGAAACCGTGATTCCCCAAATAAGGTGTATAATTTCGCTGTATAAAATCCCTTACATCGATAGATTGCTGCCATTTTCCAGGAACAAATCCTTCCCAGCCTTTAAAAACTGGCATAACCATAACCCCCTTGCTGTAAAAAATCAAAGACCGCCTGAGCTTGAAAGGCCCAGGCGGTCGGCTGATCCATATTGATCCCGTTCCCCTGTGGTTAATTCCACATGTTACCGCCAGTCACGGGACCCTTAGTTTTTATTTAATTATAAATCACGTTCAGGTTTTCGTCAATAGCGAAACACGAATTTTATTTAATTTTTATGTTAAAATGTCCGGGAGTATTGTGTAACCAAAACCTTTTTAAAAGAATACAATAAAACACCGATTAATTAAAAAATAGGGGGTATGTGTGATGCGGCTGTCAGTAGAGGTGTATTGTGAGAAACCTTTCTTTATTAAAGAGGGAAGTTACCTCAAAACAAGCATAAGGAGTCATGGCATGATTTATCCAGATACTTTTGGAGAAGATGTTTACAGAGCAGGCTGTTTGGTGCTTTCTGGAAAACGCATCGGAGGAATAGCTCGGAAAATGGTGTATAAAACCAATTTGTTCTCTGCAGGGTTGGCAAGAGGAGAAGCAAGACCTGGAGCTTTTGTTAATTTGTCGGAAAAAGAGGTGGATGATGTTTCGCTGATTCTTGAGACAAACTTCATCCTTGATCCAGGCCTTGTAAGGGAGCTATTGGGGATTAGGTTAATCAATGGTGCGGGTAAAGCCTTTGATATACCGTTAAAGAGACCCGATATTGAAATGGCATGGGATGTAAGGGGGAGATACGTTATAAATATTACTGAGTTTGTCAACTGTAAAATATTTGCTGCATAAAAAAAGCGCGGCAGAAAACTTACCGCGCAGAATTTATACATTACAGTTTACACAAACAATGGGGTTAAAAACAGGGCAATCAGTGCTGCTGTGATGAAACGCATAACTGATCCTAAAACAGCAGCTCCCATAGCTTCCTTTTCGGTTAAATCTGTTACTTCAGCCCATACGGCAGGAATTTGGCCGAAGATAACGGAGAGAGGAAAACCAGAGGATGCCAGCACAAAGGAACCCAACACCAGTGCTGGAGCAACAGCAGTTTCTTTAACGGTTTGTGCAAGGGTTCCCATAGCAAGGGTGGGAGAAACCATGACTGATAGTATACCGGTTTCTGGATGAATAGAGATTGCCGTCAAAAGTTTGGTCAGTGTGTCATTTATCGGCTGCCATATTCCCAGAAAATCCAGACCACCAATTATTGCATAGATTACTGCACCGGCAGGGATTATCAAAAGGAATAACAATTCAGCACCTTCTCTGGCAGCACCAAAGATTGTTGGTAAAGCCGGAGTATTGGGAGTAAACCTGGGAAGATGGTCGAGGGAGACAGCTTTGGTGTTACGGTAAATTGTAAGGCGAAGCAGTAGGGGTACCAGGACTAGTGGAGCAAAAAGCACGAGAATGATAACAGGAAATACTTTGATTCCAACCGCTGTCATGGCGAGCATACCAAGCATAAAAGTGGAGAAAGACTGCTGGGATTGAACCATTGTAGCAATGGCAATTTTCTGTTCATCTTTTGTTGCGTTTGCTTTAACAAGAATTGGCCCGGCAATTCTTCCGGCTGCATTGATATCTCCCAGGATGTTGTAAACGCCAGGAATTACAACGGCAGAGTTTACTCCAACATACCTCATAATTGGAACGAAAATCCGGATAAGGGCATCTGTGAACCCCAATCTTTCTAAGATTCTACCTGTCATAACGCTTACTATGATTGCTATCCCGACTTTGCCTCCGAAAATGAACACCTTAAAGATAATAAAAGCCCTGTTTACCATGGCATCAAAAATTCCTGCCACGGTGTTGGCACCAAAAAATAAGCCGATTAAAGAGAGCCCGACTAAAATAAGGCCAACAATTTCAATAGTTGCGATTTTCCTTTCACTCGCTTTACGAACTTCACTTTCAGCTTTAGCCATAGTAATAAACCTCCTTTTGAATAATATAACATTTTAAGAAGCTCAAAAAAATTTTTTTAAGTGTTAATAGAAATCAATCACCTGCCTTTCTGTTTGTTTTGTTAATCAGATATTTTTCAGCAATCATATCAGCATACTCTTTAATTGCTCTGGACCCAAATTGTTGAAGGGGAGTTGCCGTAACCCTTTCCCTGAAAATTATGATTTCTACGTTGGGAAGGAGTTTGTCCAATGCTTTGGCAAGGGGTAAACCGTTTTCAAAGATTTCCATGGCGTGAGAATTTCCTACAATAAAGTTTAATCCCAATTCTTTACATTTTGTTACAAGAGGGTGGCTGCTTTTCACACGACTTATGGTAGCTAAAATGGTATCTACTTCAGGATGTTCTCTCAGGGCCATTTCAAGGTGGTTTATAGTAAAACCAGTGTGAGGAAATATATGAAGAATTGTGTTTACTTTATTGTTTTCTTCTCCCACCAGGATTTTAGCCCGGGTTGATGTGTTGGTTTCGTAAATTTCATCACAATCCCGAATATTTTTTTCCATTTGTAGCATATCATCTTCCATAGATATTCCCATAAAACTATTGATTCTGTTCAGCATATCTCCCAAAGTGCTTACCTCTTCAAGAGCCCTTCCCACATACATTATGTTCCCTGGGATCCCGCCGTATGCAATGTCAACTCTAAAGGCTTCGTGGCCATGTAAATAAGCAATACCTGGATGGAGCCCATGAAAGGCCTCGTGCAATTCAAATACAGATATTTCGTATAGGTCAAGATAATTTTTTAGCGTAACACCACCTGAGTTTGCGGCATCTGCTATAGGATGATGAGCAACAATTACATCTATACCAAGAGACCCGGCGAGTTCGATTTGCGATTCTGTCAAGGTCATGGTTACTGCTATTTTTTTTACTTCCTTGTTATAATTACCATAAACCAATCCTGGTATTTCCATCACTTCTTTTCCTGGAATTGATGAAGATTTGATCACAACAAAAGGATTGTTG
>DFNM01000026.1 GCA_002376045.1 Firmicutes bacterium UBA3567 | reverse complement strand
CCCTACCTCCCTGAGGTGTAAACTGGATGGCATTGGATAACAGGTTTATTATAACCTGTTCCATCCTATCGGAATTAGCTTTGACAATGATTTTTTCACGTGTTTCAAAAGTAAGGTGGATGTTTTTTGCATCTGCCTGGGGTTTTAGTTTCATAACAACTTTGTGTATTATTTCTCTCAAATCGATTTTTTTCATTCTCCATTGTTCTGGTTTACCCGATTCCAGAATAGCCAGATCAAGAAGTTCTTCAGTCAAACGGCTTAATCTCAGTGCCTCTTCATGTATCATTTCCAGGTATTTGTTTCTGGCAGCTTCATCCTTTACAAGCCCATCCATAAGGGCTTCTGCAAATCCCTGAATGGAAGTCAAAGGTGTCCTTAATTCATGGGAAACATTGGCTATGAAATTTTTGCGCATCTCATCGAGTTTTTTCATTTCCGTTATATCCCGGAATACCCCAACAACTCCCATTGTTTGCCCTTCTCTACTTTTGAGGGGTGAAGCATGCACAAAATATACATTTTTGTCGATCTCAATTTCCTTTTTAATCGGCTTGTTTGTTTTCAGCACATCCTGAAAAACATGCGTTATTTTAGCTTCCACCAGATGTTCCAGTCGGGTTTTACCCGATATATAGTGTTTCTTTATTATTTTACGCATTTTGTCGTTGGCCAGTATTATTTTTTGGGTGCCGTCTACTGCAAGAACCCCTTCAGCCATGTTTGAAATAATGCTCTCCACCTTGCTTTTTTCTGTGGATAGAGCAGTTATCGTAGAATTAAGGGTGGTAGCCATGTGATTGAAGGTTTCAGCTAATTGACCTATTTCATCTTTGCTTTTAACCGCTATCCAGTGATTGAAATCACCCTTAGCTATCTGAAGAGCTGCACGGTTCATCTGCAGTAAAGGGTTTGAAATGGATCGAGAAAGGAAATATCCTATCAAAGTCGAGAAGGCTACTGCTGCAAGGGCTGCATAAATCGTCAGCCATCGAACTTTTGAAATGACGCCCCTCATGCCCGAAATAGGAGATTGAAGCAGCAAAGCACCCAACACAAAATTGTTCTTTACAATGGGAACTGCCACACCAAGCATTTCTTCATCAAACTTTTCCGAGTAGCCTCTCCACTTGACTATCTCTCCGTGCAGTACCTTTCTTACCTCTGGTGTATCAAGTTTTGTCCCCGGAGTAATATTATTAGCTGCAGTACATGCTATAATCCTGCCATTATCATCGATAACAGTCATCCTCGCATCGAGGAAATCATCCATAGTTTCCAGCAGAATAAAGGATATCTTGCCCCTCATCATCCCCATCATGCCCATACGATTCCTTGTATCCGTCGAAAATATGTCACCCACTATCACATCGGCAATTTTTTTACCCTGCCTTATGAGTTCCTGTTCTTTGGCATTAAAATAGTAATTGGCAAAAAAATGAGGAAGCAAAAATCCAATGGCTATTAGAGTCACAGCGATGATAATAAGGTATGAAGACAGAAGCCGGCCAAAAAGACTTTTAAACATCCCTTTCCACCTCAAATTTGTATCCTACTCCCCATACTGTCTTAATATAGCCGCCACATTTATCCCCGAGTTTCTCCCTTAATCTCTTTATATGGGTATCAACAGTTCTGGGATCACCATAATAATCATAATCCCATACATTGGCAAGGAGCTGTTCCCGGCTCAACACTCTGTTTCTGTTGTTAATCAGAAACCATAACAGTTCAAATTCCTTTGGGGATAAATCTATTCGTTTTCCATTGATTTTTACTACATGATAATCATAATCCACTACCAGGTTATCAAGAGTTATACGCTGTCTCTCCTTTTTGTCGGTGTTATTATACCTTCTCAACACGGCCTTAACTCGTGCCACGAGTTCCCTGGGGCTAAAGGGTTTGTTTACATAGTCATCAGCCCCCAATTCTAGGCCTAAAATCCGGTCAATTTCTTCTCCGCGGGCTGTAAGCATGATAATAGGAACTGCGCTTTTTTCCCTTATCTTTCTGCAAACCTCCCAGCCATCAAGCTTTGGAAGCATGATATCTAGTATAACTATCTGAGGTTCATGTATTTCAACCTTCTTCAGGGCTGTTTCACCATCCTCCGCCGTAATCACCTTAAAGCCTTCATTTTCAAGGTAGAGCCTTACAAGCTCCAGTATTTTTTTCTCATCATCCACTACCAGAACAGTTTTGTTTTCCATTGTCTACCCTACCCTCCAGCCATTTAATTAAGTATCATAATGGAAACCTGAAACCTGTTACTCTCAACCTTCCTTAATTATAGTCGACAATACAGGCACTGGCTCTTATGAGTCGCTGATAGGCAATTAATACAAACACGAACCGTTAAGTAACGCTGGCTTCACGCTGTTATTTTCACCTTTAAAGAAAGACAAAAAACATTCAGGCTAAACCTCACAACTTAAGTTATTCGTAAGTTCTCCTATAAAATCTCCAAACTCGCTCGGGTCAGCTTTACAGTTGCAGGCGAAAAGCTGACTACCGGGTTACCCACAGCCTTTTTGCTTTTCTTAAAATTTGATCAAGCATTTCAACATGGTGTAGAACTTTTGGGATGGAACTGAACCTCAGTCAGGGTAAAATCAGATGGAGAATACAGAGGCTTTTAGCCTCTAACTGTATTTTATCATTTTTACAGCTATATACAAAAGTTAATACCAGGCAATAACTTATTGAATTTTCTGAAACTCATTATCTACCAAGGCAGTTTGTAGCATTCAAAAGATTAATCACAGAAACAATCCAATGCATGGATTCCAAAAAACCGGGTTAAACACAGTAAAAATGCTGCATCATAAACAAAGCCTGTATCTGGAAATAGATACAGGCTTTGATGTATATTTTTGGAGGCTAATACCCCCAGCAGCCTCTAAAACCCATTCTACCAAATCCCGGGCCACCATAGCCGAATCCGTATCCTCGAAGGAGATACTGTTCAACACCCATTATTTCAGCCACTGCATCTCTTTGTTGCAACTTAATGTTATAAAACTTTGCCCGCAAAGCACTGACTTCATCATAGAGAGCATTGATTTTATTCTTGTCGGGGTTTTCTGATAGGTATAGTTTTTTCAGTTCATAAGTTTTATCAATAAGCTGAGCCCGTATTTTGTTTAATTCTTTATAGTATTGTTCGTGGATTTCAAGGAGTTTTGCTCGTTGCTCTTGAGTAAGCTCAGGGTTCCACACCCCCTGTTGAGGCTGGAGTGAGGCAAAACCTCTAAACCCTCCAGGGGCAGCAGCAGCTATCTGCACACCTACCACAATCACCAGAGCTGCAATGCTCATCATTAAAACCGTTTTTTTCATTTTTTCATGCTCCTTTCTTTTTGGTTTAACTATATTATAGGGATCAAATTTGACAGTTTTGTGAACAAAGATTTAAAAAAGAGTGAAAGTTTATCTGTTATTTTTGCTGTAACCTTTTAAGCAACCGGCAGAAGGAGCACACTTCAGCGGTGGTTACCTGACCGCAGTTCTCACACTCATGCAGCTTTAGGTCTTCTTTGTAGGCCTGAAAATACTTTCTGCCCTTTCTTAAAAAGGTAGCTAAAAACCTTTGTTTGGTTCCGGGATTTGCTTCCTCCAGACGGTTCAGGGTTTCTTTGTAAAGTATGGAATTGGCTCCTTTGGAATATGGACAATCCTCATTAATAAATTCTATTCCATTAATTAATACATAAGCAAGGTTTTCTCTTTCAGTGAGGGTAAACAGGGGTTTTACCTTCTTTTTCAGTTTGGGATGGTCGCTGGGTAAAACGGGAGCCTGTCGAGCCAGGTAGCCTACCTGCCAGCTCAAGGTATTACCCAACAAAGTGGCAGCTTCATCATCCAAATTGTGTCCGGTAACTACTACATTGAATTCGCCATCTAAAGCAACTTTGTTGAAAAGATACCTCTTAACCAATCCACAGACAGAACAAAAGCTCCGTCGTGTTTTGCGGGCCAGCGAAGGTATTGTAAAACCATACTCTTGTTTAATATCTACCACAATAAGTTCAGCTTTCCAGTCCTGACTGAATTGTTCCACAAGCTCCCGGGAATCCTTTGAGTATTCCCCAATACCCAAATCTATGTGCATGGCTGTCACATTGTAGCCCTTTTTTAAAAGCCAGTCCCAGAGAGCCATGCTGTCTTTTCCTCCCGAAACCACCATCATGAGACGGTCTTCAAAACCAAACATTTTTTCCTTTCTGATGTTCCGATTAACCTGTCTATCGTAATACTCTAAAAAACATTTGCTGCAAAAAGCTGCACGGTGTCTCCTTAAGTGTATTTCAGCCTTTTCTCCACAGCGTCGACAATACATAAAAACTCCTCCTTTTTTATCCGCCTGATACGGCTGAGAACACTTCCACTACATCTTCCTCTCTTATAACTTCATCAGGTGTTAACATTCTGCCATTTCGAACCACCAGATGGGATTCCAGGCTGAAGTTCAGTTTTTTTGCCAGCTGCTGCAGTGTCATCTCACCCTCTATTTCAATTTCTTTTTTGTGAGGGGCACGGAAAACAACCCGCATGTTAATTCACCTCTTTGAACAAGTATTTGAACCTGAGTTTTTTCAATTTATACTCGTTAATATATATATTTATAGCAAAAGGGTATAAAACCGTCAATACAGGTGTAAATTCTGTGTCGGTAGCTTTGACAGAACCCATTCGAAAGCCGGGCAGTGTTAAGGGGTTGATGTAACTTAAACCTTCTAACGCACGATACAACATTATGCCAAGATTTATTATAACATAACCTAATATGCTATTGATTAATATGATATGCACCCCTAATCGCAGCTCTTACACACAAACTTTCGATATGCAGGACTTTCTGGTTTTTAAATAAGAATTAAATATTTCCTTTTCTGTAAATTTTTGTTTAATACAATTATAAAATATGACTATCCCGTTAATTCAGCATTATTCATTAAGCTTATAGATGTTAAATGGGACACTAAAGAGGCTGAACTTAATCAAAAGGAGAATTATAGGTTTTTGGTAAATGGAACCCGCCGAAGGGAAGGAGCAAAATCGGAATGAGGAGGCAGGACGCCCCCGAAAGGATTCACCGGCAAGAGGCCGCATTGAATCCGGTCCGATTTTGCCCTGAGTCCGGCACTCAACTCACTGCGTGTCTTACGGGTAACAACAATACTCCTGTATAACGATACTCAATTCTCAAATTTAACTCAACAAGTAAACACCAGGTTGAGTGCCGGATTCCATCCAAAAAGCTATACGCGACGTTGATTAAGTCCAGCCTCAATATATAAAAAAGTTGCTGATTAAAAGGTATAGCCATTTTATAAAAAAAGGGTAAATGCAGCGAAAAAAGGGATTGCTGCTGACAGAATAAAGCAGCTGCCTGAACACTTCTTTTCAGGACTTGTAACAAAGGTCCAGAAAAAGGCTACCACAGGAGCAGATATAATAGACCCTGGAAGGGGTAATCTCGACATGCCCACTCCTTCCCATATAGTAGAGGCTTTATGTGAAGCAGCCCGGGCCCCTTCTTCCCATAGATATTCTCCCTTTTCAGGGCTTAAGGAGCTTAGGGAAGCTATATGTGAATTCTATAAAAGGGAATTTGGGGTTAACCTTGATCCAGACAGAGAAGTGGTTGTGCTGTCTGGCTCAAATATATGTTCTAACTCTCCAGCCTTGTTCTAAAAACCCGATAAGTTCTAATTTCTGTCTTTCAAACCGTACTTCTCCATTCTATAAATCAAAGTGTGCCTGGTAATCCCTAAAAGTCTGGCTGCTTCTGTCTGGTTATCATTAGTCATATCAAGTGCCTGTTTTATCAAAGATTTTTCCAGATCATTGAGATTTACTCCATTTTTAGGGAGTTTGAATTCATCCAGCTCAACTTGTCTATCTCTTTTAACTATTTCAGGTGGCAGCTGATCCTCTGTTATTTCTCTTCCCGGACTGAGGATCACTGCCCTCTCTATCACATTTTGAAGTTCCCTTATATTCCCGGGCCACGAATATGTCTTTAACTTATCAAGGGCGCTGTCACTTATTGTCATCCCCCTGCGTCCCGTTTCAAGGGAATATTTTTGTAGAAAGTATTTTACAAGCAGGGGGATGTCCTGTTTCCTTTCCCTTAAAGGGGGAATCTTTATTGGTATGACATTAAGCCTGTAATACAAGTCCTCCCTGAAGCGACCTTCTTCTACCAATCTTTTTAGGTCTTTATTTGTTGCAGCTATAATCCTTACATCCACATCGATCACTTCTGTTGAACCAACTCTTTCTATCTGTTTTTCCTGAAGTACTCTTAACAGTTTAACCTGAGTAGAAAAAGACATTTCTCCTATCTCATCTAAAAAAATGCTACCTCCATGGGCTCTTTCAAATCTACCTATTTTTCTGCTAATTGCCCCGGTAAAAGCCCCCTTTTCATGGCCAAACAATTCACTTTCAAGAAGGTTTTCAGGCAGGGCACCACAGTTAACTTTAACAAAAGGCTTGTTTTTTCTATCACTGTTATAATGTATAGCATTGGCAACCAGCTCTTTGCCTGTTCCGCTCTCCCCTAAAATAAGTACAGTCGCATTGCTTTTGGCTACTCTATTTACTAAATCCATAACTTCTTTTATCTGTGGGCTTTCACCAATAATCTGGTTCCCCCTGGAGATCCTTGAAAGCTCATCCCTTAGAAGCTCTACTTCCATTGTAAGGTCTCTAATTTTCAGGGCTTTTTTTATTAATACATTAATCTCTTCCATTTCAAAGGGTTTTTGAACATAGTCAAAAGCCCCCAATTTCATTGCTTCTATTGCGGTTTCAATATTGCCGTGAGCGGTTATCATAATAACTGGTATGCTGTCATTGATTTTTTTGATTTTCTTTAATACCTCTATACCATTTTTTTTAGGCATTTTAAGGTCGAGCAAAACAACATCAGGCAAATGTTTTTTAAATTGGTGTATTGCTTCCTCTCCATCTCTAGCCGTAAAAGTTTTGAAGCCCTGTTTGCTTAAAACATTGGTCAAAGCCCATAACATGTTCTTTTCATCATCAGCCACCAGAATTTTCAAGGCCCTTTTCACTCCTTATGGGAAGAGTTATTATGAATAAAGAACCTTCCCTTTTTTGGCTTTTCACCTGTATTTTACCACCGTGTTCCTCGATGATTTTATATGTTATCGTTAACCCCAAACCAGTCCCTTCATCCTTTGTGGTAAAAAAAGGATTGAAGATTTTCTCTTTGTGTTCCTCATCTATTCCTACACCTGTATCTTTAATATTTATTATAACTTCATTCCCTTGTAATTTTAAATTTATATCAAGGATTCCTCCCCGGGGCATCGCTTGAATCCCATTAAGAATAACATTAATGAGAGCCTGTTTTATTTTCTCCGGGTCTCCATAAACATTAATTTGTTTCTTGGGTATATCAGCTTGGATAACCACTTCATGTTGTTTGGCATATTTTCTAGTTAATAACATTAATTCTTTTAAAAGGTCATTCAATATAAAGTTTTCTTTCCTGGCTTTGTGTGGTCTGGCAAAATCTAAAAGTTCTTTTATTACAGTGTCTGCTCTATCTATTTCTTCGTTTATTATATTAATAGCCTCTTTGATTTCATTATTTCTTTTTGCTTCATCTTTTAGAGTTTCTGAAACAGTTTTTATTATTGCCAGAGGATTCCTTATTTCATGAGCAACTCCTGAAGCAAATTCTCCTACAGCAGACAGCCGCTCTGCCCTTCTAACTTGTTCTTCTAATTCTTTAATTTCTGCTAAATCTTCACACACAAGAACAACACCCTTTGTTTTTCTCTCAGGTGTTTTTAATGGATATATATGCAATTTTACTGGGATTTGCTTTATTTTTGTTTCCTCTCTTAATACTTCATCAGTAGCTAATACCTTATTAATCCATTTTTTTATCCTATCGTGTTCAAAAACTTCTTCAATAGGCTGACCTTTTACATCGTTTCTGTTAAAATTAAAAAGGTTTAAAGCTCCTTCATTGAAAGAAGTTATTTTCCCATCATTATCCACTGCTATCACACCATTTACAATACTATTCAGGATATTGTTTGTGTAATTTTCTAGCTCAGTAAGTTTGATAATCTGATGTTTTAGTAATTTTTGTTGATTATCTCTCTTTTCGACAAGAAACCCTGTTATTAAGCCGACAGTAATAAACAGCACGATTTCAAGGAACTGGTTTAAAATATCTATGTTTAAACTTCCCCAATAAAGTAAAAGATGAGGTGCGTACAGGGTTGAAACCGCTACTGCTGTGATAATCCCACCCTTTAACCTGAATCTAAAAGCCGAAAGAATGATAGGAATGTAATACAATCGCCTGTAAAATTCATGAAAACCCCACTTATCAAAGGGTGTAAAGTAATGAAGCAGGGTTATTACAATAACCAAAAAAATTATTATGATAAAATCTACTCTACCGGTCTTATTCAATCTAAATCCCCCTGGTTTGTTTGTTCACACTGTGTCAAATGACACACACATGTTGCATATGCTACAGCCTAAAACTCCTTCTGTATAGCTTTTAATGCATCTATTGCAGCATCGATTTCATCCCTGGTGTTAAAATATCCAAAACTAAACCTGACCATACCCTGTTTTAAGCTACCCATCGATCTGTGGGTCAAAGGTGCACAGTGAAAACCTGGTCGTGTCGCGATGTTAAAAACTCCATCCAGAATTCGTGAAACTTCGTTGGAATGCACATCTTTTACATTTATGGATACAACAGCCACCTGTTTTGAAGGGTCTCTGGGGCCGTATACTTTTACTCCTTCCATGTTTTGTAAACCATGGAGAAAGTATTGGGTCAGTTCCATTTCATGCTTTCTTATTTTTTCAATACCAGTTTCCAAAATAAACTTTATCCCTGCCCCCAGGCCGGCTATACCCGGAGTGTTAAGGGTTCCGCTTTCAAGCTTGTCAGGAAGAAAATCCGGTTGGGTATCCCTTTCCGAAAGACTTCCCGTTCCCCCCTCTTTTAGTGAATCCAGGTCTATACCTTCACCCACATACAGCCCACCTGTTCCCTGAGGCCCAAGAAGGCCTTTGTGTCCAGGAAAAGCCAGGAGATCTATGTTCAATTCCTTAATATCAATGGGATAAACCCCTGCAGTTTGTGAAGCATCAACAAGGAAAACAATTCCTTTTTCTCTACAAAGTTCCCCTACTTGTTTAATTGGCTGAATGCTCCCCAGCACATTTGATGCATGGGTTAGTATCACCATGCGTGTGTTCCCCTGGATGTTCTTTTTAATATCTTCAATATCTATTATACCTTCATCATTAACATCTATGACAGTGGTTTTTACACCTTTTCCCCTCAATTTTTTAAGAGGTCTAAGCACTGAATTGTGTTCAACACAGCTTGTAATCACGTGGTCGTTCGGTTTCAACAGTCCCTTGATAGCAGTGTTCAGGGCCTCAGTGGCATTGCAGGTAAAGACAATTCGGTTTGGGTCATCGGCATTGAACAATTCACATAATAAATTCCTTGTTTCAAAGACAACATCTGCTGCATTACGAGCCATGGTGTGTCCGGAGCGCCCCGGATTCGCTCCCCACTTTTTCATGTATTCCAGCACTGCATCATAAACCTTTTGAGGTTTAGGCCAGCTGGTAGCTGCATTATCAAGGTATATCAAGTTTTCACCTCCTCCAGGTGTTAATTACCGATGTATTGAGCATACAGACTTCTGGCTTTGCCCGGATTCTCTGTTCCACTAACAATGGCTCTACCATCCGGGAAAACCGTTATTGTGTATTGATCTGTTTTAAAACGCAGCAAGAAGCGATTGTATTCAACTTCCCCAAGTTTTTGCAGCCTGTTTGCCATCTCGGGTAAGCTTATATCCCTGTTTTGTTGTGGTAAAACCTGTATTGAATTCTGGCCGCACAATAGGGTTGTAGCAGGTGTCCTGTTGTTTAAAAACTCATATTTCCCTTGCTGGCATGCAGGACACTTTTTGTCCTGTTCAATTTCGAATTTGTCAAATTCTGTTTGCCAGATGTTAATGGTCAAAACGCCTTTTAAAACTGCTTCTGACTTCAATAAAATCTTTATAGCTTCCACTGCCTGTATATTGCCTATGATACCTGTTGTAGAATTCAAAACCCCTACTGTATCACAGGTCTGGGTATGACCAGAAACCGGTGGATCTTGTATAAGACATCTAAAACACGGCGTTACTCCGGGTATGATATTCATTACCATACCTGTATCTGCAACAGCTCCGCCGTACACCCAGGGTTTTTTATGTTTTAATGCCACATCATTGATTAAAAATCTGGTAGAAAAATTATCTGTTCCATCGAGAATAATGTCTACATCCCTAATAAGCTTCTCAGCATTTGTTGCATTAAAATCAGCTACTACTGCCTCTAATTGGATTTCTGAATTAATCTCTTTTAGGTGTCTTACAGCCGCTTCCGCTTTAGGCAGGTTGTTTTTCACATCCTCTTCAGTAAACAATGTTTGTCTTTGAAGATTGCTTAACTCAACGAAATCCCTATCGATAATTGTTAACTTGCCTACTCCTGCCCTTGCCAGGTTGTTGGCAATAACTGTTCCCAGTGCACCCACTCCAATTATTACTGCATGGGAATCTAGAAGGGTTTTCTGACCTTTTTCTCCTATTCTATTATACACTACCTGTCTTGAATACCTTGAAAGCATTAAAAAACCTCCCCGATTTTTTACTTTAAATTATAATGAGAAAGCAAATTTTATGCCAATATCTTGTTTGCAAGGGCATATAGCTAGAATAATTCTTTGCTTAAATAACGCTGACCAGTATCAGGAGCTATGGCCAGGACTTTTTTATTTGTTCCCAATTGTTTGGCAACTTTCACTGCTGCCCAGACTGCTGCTCCCGATGACGGGCCTAAGAATAATCCCTCTTCTGCTGCTAACCTCCTGGTCATTTTAATCACTTCTTTGTCTGTAATATGAAAAATTTTATCGTAGATTTTAGTATTTAAAATTTTAGGAATAAATCCAGGCCCGGTTCCTGGAATATTGTGAGGGCCTGGTTTACCTCCAGCAAGCACAGGAGAATCAACTGATTCAACAGTATAAATTTTTAAATTCGGTAATGCTTTACGTAATTCCTCGCCACTACCGGTAATTGTACCTCCGGTTCCTGCTGTCGCTACTAGAGCATCCAGATTGTGATCCATTTGCTTGAGGATCTCCCGGGCAGTTGTCTTACGATGAACATCTGGATTGGCCGGATTTTCAAATTGATTTGGAATAAAGGCTCCTTCTATTTGCCGGGCAAGTTCACTGGCTTTCTCTATGGCTCCCTTCATCAACTTTTCGGCCGGTGTAAGGACCACTTTAGCTCCGAAGGCTTTTAAGATCGTAATCCTCTCTTGGGAAACATTGTCCGGCATAACAATAATGCATTTATAGTTTCTTGCTGCAGCTATCATAGCCAGGGCTATTCCAGTATTACCACTTGTAGGTTCTATAATAGTTCCATTGGGTTTTAGCTGCCCTGTTTGCTCGGCGGCTTTAATCATATTTAATGCAGCCCTGTCTTTCACACTACCACCGGGATTAAAGTATTCCAGTTTAACATAGATGTCAGCTGCTCCAGGGGGTGTAATGCAGTTTAATCTAACAACAGGTGTCATGCCGATTAATTCTGTGATATCATTGGCTACTAACATTATCTAACACTTCCTTTAAATAAGTTGTATCAATAAAACCATTCAGACTGGAATTACCTTTAATAAATCCCAGAGCTGCCGATAGATCGGCTAATTCCTGGAGAATTTCTGGCTTGATCTCTGCAGTCATGTAGGTTCTATCCAAAGAACGCTTTATAACATCCACCGAAAGTTTTTGTTTGGTTAATCGGCTAATTTCTCTGCTGATTATCCGGACACTATTTTCTGGATTATTTTTAATAAAATCAATAGCTTTCAAATGGCCCTTTAAGAATAATTTTATTAAATCAGGATTATTGTTGATAAACTCATTGGTGCTAACTACTATTGTAGCAGGAAGCTGGCCATCCCAGGGAACCTGGTTCCAGTCTACAACTACTTTCGCCCCTATTTCATCCTCCATAAGGGAAGCCCATGGTTCTGATACCATAGCTGCATCAAGCTGACCCTGAGCAAATAATCCAATCATAGTTGCGGGCTTCTGGGTTCTATGTTCAATCTGACCACCACTATCAGTTGTAGCCAGGTTGTTTTCAATTAACATCTTTCGGAAAATCAAGTCATGGGTGCAGCCACGGGCGGGTGTTGCTACAATCTTTCCCTTCAGGTCTTCAGGTCTTTGATATTCTAAATCTCTTCTAGCAATAAGAACGGTTCCCCCCGTGCTGGCACTGGCCAGGGCTTTTACTTCAGCTCCCTGTAAGAAGCGGTTAAGGGCCGGGCCTGGGCCTACATAACCGATATCAATTTGTCCAGTATTTAAAGCATCCATAAAAAGAGAACCATTGGGAAAGATTCGAGTCTTAACCTTGATATTATCAAATTCTTGCTGGAAGATCCCTTTTTCTATCCCAACTATTGCTGGAGCATGGGTAACATTGGGAAAATAACCAATAGTAATCTCTTTTATTTGGGTACCAGTCTCTTCTACATTATTATTACTGCAACCAACTAAAAAAATTATTCCAAATATAATAATTAAAAACAAAAATAGTTTATTCTTAAAATTTAACCTAATCAATTTAATTCCTCCTTTTTCATTTAATAAATTTATTGTGTATTTAACCCCCATCGAGCAAAGACTTCCTCTTCCAATTTTTTGAAGATAAGATTATCAGTTAAACAACCTATTATACCAATTAAAAGCATAATTGCAATAACCATACTCATGTTTCCCATATCTCTCCCCCACATTAATATCTGACCCAGACCGGTACCTGTTCCAATTAATTCTCCGGCCATAAGAGCACGCCAGGAGAAAGCCCAGGAGAGGCGCATACCTGTTATAAGATGGGGAACAGAATCCGGAAGAATCACCTTCCAGAATAGCTGAATTTTGTTAGCTCCCATCGTCCGGGCTGCTTTTATCAGGACCGGTTGTACATTCTTTATCCCTGTAATTGTATTAATTACCATATTCCAGGTTCCTCCCAGGACAACCACAAATATAATAGCGGCTTCCCCTAATGGAAACCAGAGGAGGGCCAATGGCAACCAAACTACACTCGGAACACTCTGCAGGGCCAGGATAAAAGGGCCTACAATTCCATCAATTATTTTATTACTGGCGATTAAAATTCCCAGCAGGCTACCGAAGATTATAGTAATAGTGTAGCCCAACAAAATACGGCGAAAACTGGCTCCTAAAGCAATAATAAATGTTCCATCTTTAAATCCTTCTATTAAAGTCTTCCCTACACTCAAAGGAGATGGCAAAAGAAAATCAGGCCAGATATTTAAAGCAAAAATACCCTGCCAGAGGATAATCAAGAATATTACAAAAATTACTCTATGCAGTAATAGTCTCATTTTCCAAATTTCCCCCCCATGATTTTCATGTGTTTTTCCACTTCCTGCTGTAAAATCTTTAAAATTTGATTTTCAATCTTTATTAAATGTTGGTTTCCCCGGGGCCGGGGATGGGGGATGCTAATTTTGAATTCTTTTAAGATTCGACCCGGATGAATTCCAAAAACAATGACCCTATCAGATAATTTGACCGCTTCCCTGATGTTATGCGTAACAAAAACAATAGTCTTTCTGGTTTTTAACCAGATCTCCAGTAGTTCACGATGGAGTATAAGCCTGGTTTGTTCATCTAAGGCCCCAAAAGGCTCATCCATTAAGAGAATTTGGGGATTCATTACTAATGCCCTTGCAATTGCAACTCTTTGTTTCATTCCCCCGGATAATTGATGGGGATAGGCATCTTTGAACTTGTGGAGGTGGACAGCTTTTAGCTGTTCCAGGGCCCGTTTATAAGCCGTCTGGTTGTCTATATTATTGGTTTTTAGCCCGAACATCACATTATCCAGAACAGTTAACCATGGAAAGAGAGCACCTTCCTGAAAAACCATAACTCTATCCTTACCGGGAGAGGTTACCTTTTTCCCATTGACCAAAACCCGGCCTTTGTCCGGTAATATCAATCCAGCAATAATATTCAGCATTGTGGATTTACCACAGCCAGAAGGCCCTATTAAGGTAACAAATTCACCTTTATTAATAGTCAGATTAATATCCTTTAAAACCACTAAATTGTGTCCGCTTTTTTGAGGAAAGCTTTTATATACATTTTTTGCAACAACTATTTTCATAGCGATTGCCTCCTTAATTTCTCTCAACTCAGGTTTGTTACAAACAAATATCTGCTGCTTACTTCCTTAAATCCTCCACCCCTTTTTAATGTTCTAGTCATAGCCGGCTATGAATCAACAAAAAAACTCCGTCCCCTTTACAGAGACGGAGCTTTCCCGCGGTTCCACCCTGCTTGGTACACATGTACCCCCTCGGTCCTGGATAACGGCGCTACCGGCAGATACTACTCAATTTCATACCTGCATCTCCGGAGTGCACTTCAACCCAGCTCCCCTTAGAATCCCTCTCAGCCCATGAGGATTCCTCTCTGTAAAGGTTGTCTGGATCTACTCTCTCTTTCACGGATTTTAAAGTATTCTTATTTGCTTACTTGGTTTTATTGGGTATTATTTTAACAAATTAGTATTAGTAAGTCAAGAATATTTTTCTTTAAATAAATTTCTCTTAATCCGAGGTATGTTCTGATGTTTGATATTAAATGATTTTTTCCATTTTAAATTTAAAGTATTTATTTTCTTTAATTTTTTTATCAACCCTTTTTAAAACGATGTAGAAAATCCCCATAAACATCAAACCAAAAACTAATCTAAACAGGTCAATTGCTTGAGTATATCCTGCAGTTTCAGCAATTTCCCCTCCCAAAAGAGCACCTATAAACAGCATAACCAGAGGAACAAAATACACCAAAAGGGTGGCTCCCACTATCTTTTTGGAAGCCATCCTGAGTTTAACCATTTGACCCGGCTTGGCATTCAACGTGTTCTCCACTTCAACCTGTATTCCCGTCGGTTTGCACCCCTCACAGCTTGAGCATTTCTCTCCACATGCTGACACTCGTCTGACTTCCACAACCGCCATATCTCCATGTGTTTTTTTTACATAGCCGATTGTATCCACTTTTATCACCTCTCATATCACCAATCAGTCTTCAAGCTCTCTGCCGCAATAGGGACAGGTAGACCACTCTGCCTTTACAGATTTATTACAGTTTAAGCATTTCTTCTTTTCGATTTTTTCAAAAATTAAAATAAGAATGTAAACCAGTACTCCCGCAAAGATTAAACTCGTTATAAAGGTTGTCAAACCGTGATATCCTGCGCCGCAGATATAACTTCCCAAAGAGCCAGTCTTAAAATAAATAAGACCCAACAAAACCGCTCCAATGATAAAAATTGAAACAATAATAATGATTTTCTTCAATTCATACTACCTCCAATAACCTAATCTTTTTTCCTGGGCCGTTTGCTCATCATGTCCTTCATCATAAAAATGTGCATGATGGGACACAGCAGAAAAATTAAGAAGCCTCCCGGCAGCCCGAGCTTTTGCAGACCAAATCCCAATATCAGCAGCGCCAAACAGCACAAAATCATCATAAACAGCTCATCCCTTTGATTTTAATGGTTTTTTCCATTTTGATCATCTCCTTTTTGTTTTATTTTAAAGGGTTTAAACCCCTTCAACCTCAAGGCATTCGTCACAACTGATACTGAACTCATGGACATAGCCAATGCCGCGATAATCGGATTCAGCAGAGGCCCTCCAAAAATGTAGAGCAGCCCTGCAGCGATGGGTATGCCTGCGGTATTGTATGCAAAGGCCCAAAACAGATTCTGTTTGATGTTCCTGATAGTGGCTTTGCTCAATTGAATGGCTGTAACCACATCCATCAGATCGCTTTTCATCAACACGATATCTGCTGATTCCATGGCCACATCGGTACCTGATCCTATTGCTATTCCCACATCGGCCTGGGTAAGGGCCGGGGCATCATTGATCCCATCTCCCACCATTGCCACTTTTTTACCCTGTTCCTGTAGTTTCTTAACTTCATTTGCCTTATCCTCTGGAAGCACCTCGGCAAGCACCAGGTCTATGCCTACCTGTCTGGCTATGGCTTCAGCAGTTCTCCTGTTATCCCCCGTAATCATGGCTATTTCTATTCCCATGTCGTGGAGTATTTTTATGGCCTGGGCGCTGTTTTCTTTGGCCACATCGGCTACTGCTATGATTCCAGCCAATTTCCCGTTAACTGCTATAAACATGGGAGTTTTACCCTCACCGGCAAGCCTATCCGATTCTTCCTGAAGGGTTATTTGAACCCCTTTATCCTTCATGAGCTTTTTGTTGCCTAAAAGGATGTGGGCCCCTGCTATTACGGCCTCTATACCATGGCCCGGTATTGCTTTAAATTTGTCTAGTTTCTTGAATTCCAAACCCTTTTCCTCAGCTTTTTTTACAATTGCTTCCCCCAGCGGGTGTTCTGAACCTTTTTCAGCAGAAGCAGCCAGTGTTAATATTTGATCCTCTTCATAATCACCTGCAGCCACCACATCTGTTACCACAGGCCTGCCTTCGGTGATAGTGCCCGTTTTATCGAATACTATTGTATCCAATTTGTGGGCTGTTTCCAGGGGAACTCCACCCTTGATCAATATTCCATACTCTGCTCCTTTTCCCGTACCAACCATTATGGCTGTGGGTGTTGCCAGGCCCAGAGCACAGGGACATGCAATTACCAATACCGATATGAAGATTGTCAAGGCAAAAACCGCTGAAGCTCCTGAAAGATACCATGCCACCCCCGCCAGTATAGCAATGGCAATTACCACAGGAACAAAGTATCCTGAAATAATATCTGCCAGCCTGGCTATGGGTGCCTTGGAACCCTGAGCCTCTTCCACTAATTTTATGATTTGAGCTAATACGGTATCTTTTCCCACCTTGGTGGCCTTAAATTTAATGGTTCCATTTTTATTGATGCTTGCCCCCACCACTTTGTCACCAACATTTTTTTCTACGGGTATGCTTTCCCCCGTAAGCATTGATTCATCTACAGAGGTGTACCCTTCTATAACTTGTCCATCCACAGGTATCTTTTCACCTGGTTTAACCAGGATTATATCTCCTACTTCTACTTCTTCTATCGGAATGGTCACTTCCTTTCCGTCCTGTATAACTACAGCTGTCTTGGGCTGCAGACCCATAAGTTTTTTAATAGCTTCTGAAGTCTTCCCTTTTGAAACGGCCTCCAGATATCTTCCCAGCAGGATTAGGGTTACAATTACACCTGCAGTTTCAAAATACAGGTTGTTTGCGTAGCTAGGATTGCCCCCAGCAATCTGTAGTGTTCCATACACTCCATAAACGATAGCAGCGGCAGTCCCTATGGCAATAAGGGAATCCATGTTGGGACTCCTTTTAAACAAAGCCCTGAATCCAACGGTATAAAGCTTGTAACCTGCTATAGCAATCGGTATTGTTAAAACAAGTTGTGTTAGAGCAAAGTTTAATGGATGGGTTGATGGTTCCAATACTTCAGGGAGAGGAAGGCCCAGCATGTGTCCCATAGCAATATACAAAAGGGGTATGGTGAACACAGCAGAAAACACGAATTTTTTAAACAAAGTTTTTATTTCCCTTTCTCTTCGCTGTCTTTCTTCATCCACCTGCTTTTCAGATTCAATCTCCAGAGCTTTATACCCCGCCTTGCTTATTGCGTCTTTTATTTGAGAAATCCTTGTTTTTTGAGGATTGTATTTTATCCGTGCCTTTTCAGCAGCAAAATTTACACTAACCTCCAAAACTCCTTCCAGCTTCTTAAGTTCTCTTTCTATCGCTGCAGCGCAGGATGCACAGGTCATACCGCCTATAGGTATGGTAACTTCCTTTGTTTCTATTTTCTCTTCCGCCTCATAACCTGCCTCCTCTACCGCTTTTTTAATACTCTCAAGACTGGTTTTTTCTTCATCAAACTTCACCTTCAGTTTTTCTGTAGCAAAATTGACACTGGCACTTTCCACACCATCCAGCTTGCCGACGCTTCTCTCTACCGCTTTTGCACACGATACACAGGTCATACCGTTTATCTTTAAAGTTTCTTCTCTCATATAATGAAGCCTCCTTGTCTCGGGTATAACCCCTCACCTTAAGGGGTAGGTACTTAAAGCCTAACATTTTTTTTATTATTGTCAAGTAAAATTTAAAATCTAGGTTCTCCTCCATTTTAGTTGAGTTAAAT
>DFNM01000084.1 GCA_002376045.1 Firmicutes bacterium UBA3567 | reverse complement strand
ACCAGTTCCCCTGGTTTGACCCTGATGATGTTGTGTTTGGCCTCATAATCTGCAAAGGCTTCATTAACAAGGGCAACTGCCCTTTCTGCCAAAAGGGACCTTTCAGCCAGTTCAAACCTGGTCTTTAAGTGAGCAACCTGTACTGTAGCCAGATCACGGGCGGCAAGGGTGGCGACATATGAGCTGCCCCTCTAATTATTTTATTTTTCCAAAACCCCAGGAGGAGATTATAATAACCGGTCCCCTGCCATCAAGGTCTACTCGAAAAAATTGCTGCACAATTTTTTCTGTGTTCCACCTTGACTTCCAGGGGCCCGGTTTTTGCTTTTGAATTGGGGGGTGGAAAAAGGTTTTGTTTAAAATTTTAAATTTTTAAAGCTTACTTAAAGCTTTGCTCGTGGTCAGGTTGGTCCCGGGAGATAAATTTTCTGAAAGGAGGGATGTTAATGGGTAAATCTGTTATTACAAAACATTATTACAATGTAGTTGCAAAATCGCATTTCTGGGGGCATTATTATTCTTCTTTGGAAGATGCGATTAAAGATTTTGAAAGAAGATATTAGAAGGGATTAGCAAATGGAATTTTTTCCGATATGTAGTCATGTTTTAGTGAATGGTAAGTGTTCGGTATGTGATTGTTGGGGTTAGAATTGGGAGCAGTTTGCTCCCGGATTAAATTTTTTGTAGAAATAATATCCATGTAAATTAAAAGAATAAAAATAAATAGAGCAAAGACGTCACTGTCCGGATTAGAAAATTACCTTTTAAAAGGGTTATGCATACGGATCGGAAGAACCCTGACGGTTAAAAAGCTTCCTAAATATGGAATCGTAGGATGGAATTAAGCGGAATATGATATTAAAACCGCAAAAGTTATGCTTGATACAGGGAGATACAACTATGTCTGTTTCCTGGCATTCTTTTAAGATTTGCTCTTTAAATTCATCGCTGTACTTACTGTCTTTTTATCATTTTTTATTACCCCCCATTTGATACTAATTCTAACATATACAAGTATTTACTCCAAAACTTCCAGGGAGCTATATAGTACTTGCTGCTGTTTCAATAGAAATCTTCTTATAGAATCATCTGCTGAAATAAATTTTTAGATATATATTTCGACATTTTTTAGCAAGGGATTTTGTTTTTTAAAAAGAAAAATATAGTACTGAGTATATAATTTGAATCTAATGCTTTAAAAGCAGGTGATAAATTTGTATGTACCAAAAGAATTAAAAATTGGTTCGCTCTATAAACGTAAGTATCTCCATGATTTATATGGTGGACAACAACAAGGAGGAATTAGTACTCCACGCTCTTACCCGTTTATTTTTTTATTTAGTAGTGATAGAGGTAAAGACTATGGTTATGAAGATGGCTGGAAAGAAGATGGATTTTATCACTATACGGGAGAAGGTCAGAAAGGAGACATGAAATTTGAGCGTGGCAACAAAGCAATACGGGACCATGTACAAAATGGTAAAGCACTTCTTTTATTTGAAACTTTGCCAAATGGTTTGAGAAGGTTTATAGGACCAATGGACTATGTTGATCACTATTATAAAGAAATTCCAGATGAAGAAGGAAATTTGCGTCGAGGTATAATTTTTAGATTAGCTCCAGCGTCTATAGATTTTTATTCAGTTATTGAACAGATATCTAGTGAAGGATTAGCATTTTTGTCTAAAAGGGAAACTGCGTTAGCGGCAGCAGCAAAATCAACTGGGTTTCAGAAAAAGGAAGGAAAAAGAAATTATTATCAACGAAGTGCTCAGGTTGCAAACTATGTGTTGGAACGAGCAAATGGTTTCTGTGAAGCTTGTGGTAGACCAGGGCCTTTTGACCGGCCAGATGGTAATCCTTATTTAGAACCACATCACATTCGACGCTTATCAGATAATGGCCCGGATGATCCTAGGTATGTTATTGCCTGTTGTCCCACTTGCCATAAAAGAGTTCATCATGGTAAAGACGGAGAAGAGTTTAACGAAAGTTTAGCTAAAAAGGTTTTGAGGATAGAAGAAGCTATTGCTTCTGAGAATTTTATAGTTGTTACAGCTGCAATTTTAGTCAATGACGAAGGAAAAGTACTTATTACACAAAGGAATAGTAAGGGTTATCTGGCGAACAAGTGGGAGTTTCCTGGTGGAAAGGTAAAGCCGGGAGAGACACTTGTTGAATGCCTTTGTCGAGAGATAGAAGAAGAATTGGCTTTGAAGATAAAAAGACCGGAGCCATTTTTAATGGTGGATTATAAGTATCCTGAATTTCATGTTAGGTTGTTTAGTTTCTTAACTGGAGTTGAATATGGAAGTGTAAATTTGAAGGAACACCAAAAGAGTAAATGGGTAAGCATACCTGAGTTAAGCTCCTTTGATTTAGCAAAGGCAGATAGGCTGATTGCTGAGGTTTTGAAAAGTCATGTTACTTTGTATAAGTTATAGAGGCTTTATTAAAAAAAGAATTTATAGAGTAGATTTTAGTTGTTAATTTAAGTTTAGATTCAGTAAATTGGTCAATGCAAAATTTGTTGAAATTATTATTTTTGTCTTGGTTGATTTACGGTTTTTCTTCAAAAAATCTGGTATGTAAAAAAGGATTTCCGTTTCTTTATGGTGAAAAGTGTTATTAAATTAATCACACTACCAAAAAAGAGCAGCCTTACCTTTTATGTGAATTCAGGACACTACCTTACGAAAATACCTTTTAGAGAATTTTTTATTGAGCTTTTTATTTGTTGCTATTATGAAATATGAAATATGTCGTCGATCTTCAATAGTGCAAAAACCACCGGGGATCGACGACATTTTTATTTTGCCGTTTTTTTAGTGTTTTCAATGGTTACAAAGTTTTTTCAAAAAAAAGAAGGACTTTTTTAAAAAATAGCGAATATGCAAAACACAGTGTTTTCAATAGTAAAATGGGTTTTTAGCCTACCTATAAGGAATTGAAACGCCTATGAAAAACAACAATCAATAGCACAAACTTATAAAGTTTTTAGCCTACCTATAAGGAATTGAAACTTCTGTTCTGGCTTCAAACAATATTTCCACTGGTTTCGTTTTTAGCCTACCTATAAGGAATTGAAACTCAAATCATCATCCGCTGATGTGTCATATCTGCTCAAGTTTTTAGCCTACCTATAAGGAATTGAAACTGCCCATTATTTTTAACTTTTTGATACTGCTTCCACAACGTTTTTAGCCTACCTAT
>DFNM01000073.1 GCA_002376045.1 Firmicutes bacterium UBA3567 | reverse complement strand
GTAGTCTGAACCTTTCTACTTGCGATAACACCGCACCAAATTGTGTATCGGGTGGTCCGCAAGAATCACCAGAGCCAAGCCGGAATGGTCAGCTCGCTACATGAGTTATTTTCAGGGTAGGGTGAAGGCTGACGCCCCTGGCACTCAACTTAATGTGTGTCTTACTTGTAATAGCACTACTCCTGAATAACGATACTCCATTCTCAAATTTAACTCAACAAATAAACACCAAATGGTCTATTTTCCCTTCCCAGGGAAAATTGAGTGCCGGAGACGTTGATTAAGTCCAACCTCAATATAAATAAAGGTTGCCGATTAAAAGGTATAGCCATTTTTTCTTAAAACCTTTCCCGCCAATTCTCCCGTATGATCTCCTTCATCGATAACAATCTTTCCATTAACAATTACATAAAAAATCCCTTCTGCATAACTGTGAGGATTCGTATAGGTTGCAGTATCTTTTACTTTTTGGAAATCGAATATCGTTATATCAGCCCAATTTCCTACTTTAAGAAGGCCTCTATCTTGAAGGCCAAGCCTCCATGCCGGTAAACCGGTCATCTTTTTTATAGCTTCTTCTAAGGAAATTATCCCTTCTTCTCTCACATATTTACCTAAAACCCTTACAAAAGCCCCATAACTTCTTGGGTGGGGTTTTCCCATGCCAAGGATTCCATATACTGCCTTGGCACTAGCATCAGAACCAATCATGGTTGTCGAATGTTTCATTACCTGTTGAACGTCCTCTTCACTCATTCCAAATCGAATCATTTCCACTTTGTCCTTTTCTTCAATAATCAAATCAAAAGCCACTTCACACGGATCTTTTGCAAGGGTTTTACTAATTTCTTCCAAATTTTTGCCTTCAAAATGTTTATTCTTTTTGCCGGCAACGGAAGAAATTAAAATTTTTGACCAGCCACTCTTTTCAACCTGCTTTTTTGTAACAATTTTTCTAAGTTTTATCCTTAATTCACAATCAGTAAGCCTTTCTATTAACCTTTCAATTCCTCCGTCATGAGCCCAGTCAGGTATAATGGATGAAAGGTTAGTTGCTGCAGCAGTGTAAGGATACTGATCACAAGTTACATCAATCCCTCTTTCTCTAGCCTTTTCGATCAATTTTAAGGATTTATTTACTTTCCCCCAATTAGGTTTTCCCACAGCCTTGTGGTGGGAGAGCTGAACCGGTACACCGCTTCTTTTACCTATCTCTATTGCCTCTTCTACTGCTTCAAAGAGGTTCTCACCTTCATCCCTTATATGGGTCGCATAATACCCGCCATAACTATTTACAATCCGTGCAAGAAAAACGATTTCATCAGTATCGGCGAAAGAACTGGGTGGGTATATTAAGCCTGTAGAAAAACCAAAGGCTCCTTCCTGCATAGCCTGGGCTGTCAATTTTCCCATCTCATTAAATTGTTCCCGAGTAGGCTTAATATCATCATAGCCAAGCACACTCTTTCTTATCGCTCCATGGCCAACCAAACCGGCATAGTTTACTGAAATCCCCTGCTGCTCCATTGTTTCAAGGTATTCTCCAAAACTTCTCCACTCGAGTTTTAAGCCGTAATCTTCTTTTATTTCTCTTTTCAGTTTCTCTTCCCATTTGCTCGAAACCGGTGCTGGAGAAGAACCACAATTTCCTCCTACCTCAAGGGTTATCCCCTGGCGCACTTTGCTTTCAGCTAAAGGATTAACCAACAGGGTAATATCTGAATGGGTATGAATATCGATAAATCCCGGACATACGACCTTTCCCTGAGCATCGATAATACGCCTGGCGGTTTCATTGATAAACCTTTTAATTTTTACAATTTTTCCATCTTTTACTGCCAGGTCTCCATAAAACCAGGGCACTCCAGAACCATCAATTAATTTGCCATTTTTTATCAAAATGTCATACATTAAAGCAGCTCCTTCCTCAAATAAATTTACTTCTATTATTTTATGACTATCCTATCAACACAATATTCTTCTAGCACCAATATATTTTTTATAAAGTTCTTCATCGTAATTAGGTTTATGAGGGTTAAAGCTGTTTATTGTAACACCAGAACTACCGGAACTGTGGATGTATTCTCCATCACCAATGAAAATACCAACATGGGATACACCTGGTTTATAGGTAGTAAAGAAAACAAGGTCGCCCTTTTTGAGGTCTTCCAGGTTTTTGACCGTTTCCCCAACCTCATACTGCTGGCAGGCATCTCTGGGAAGGTCAATTCCATTTATTTTAAAAAGGGTCTGAACAAACCCCGAACAGTCGAAGCCATAGGGAGTTGTTCCTCCCCAATAATATGGTAAGCCCATATATTTTTTCCCTAAAGCGATAATATCCTCAGAACTGCTCTGGGGAATTTTGTCAAAAGCAGAAATCTCAATTCCATCATCAGCTAAAACCAATCCCACACCTCCATCAGGAAGAACAACAACATAATGTTTCTCTGTTTTTGCCAGATATTTCAACCTTGTTGCAAGGGTTGCCATATTAATAACTTTAAAGTTCAAAGGGTGAAGAATCGATACAAAACTCGCAGTAATCAAGACCTGCCGGCTTTCTCTGTAATGCAGCCATTGATTCTCATCAACCAGTATTATGTCTTTTGGGGAAATCCACCCCTCATAATCATCAGACATTTTCACATAGTACCATTGAAATTTTTGTTCTAATATTACTAATGGTTCACCTAATCTAGCTTGGGTAACTACATTTTTACCAACATTTTGGAAAGGTTTAGAACCTAAATTGGCCACTTCAGATATGACAAAACCAAAAGATTTAATATCTTCCGACACCCTAAAAAACCTCCTTAATTCTCGCGATTGCTGTTATAAACTAGGCTATCTACAGGATGGCAGGCTACCCAATGACCATCACCTTTTGCTTTAAAGTCAGGTTCTTTTTTCCTGCAGATCTTTTAAGCTTTAAAACAGCGGGTATGAAACCTATACCCTTGGGATAGATTTACCGGGCTAGGAACATCCCCTTTTAACAAAATCCTTTTATTTTTCAGCTCAGGATTGGGTAACAGATTTTCTCCTTTAAAAACAATTTCACCATTAACTACTTTCCCTGAGGGATTAGAAACAAGCCTGATTACTGATAATGACGTTACACTTTTTGATTCTTCTACTATACCCAGAGTTTCTCCCATATCTAAATGAAAATCTATACTATCTACTGCTCTAACTACACCATCTTCTGTATAAAAATAGGTGCTTAGATTTTTTACCTCCAATAGCCTTGTACCCATGATGTCGCCCCGTTTCTAATCTTTCAGTCTGGGATCCAATGCGTCCCTCAATCCGTCTCCCAGCAGATTAAAACTAAACACCGTAATAGCTATGGCAATGCCCGGATATATAGTTAACCAGGGAGCAGACCTTAAATAATCCCTACCAATACTCATCATGGATCCCCAGCTGGGATTAGGGGGTTGTATTCCCAATCCCAAAAAGCTGAGAGTTGCTTCACCCATAATAGCCCCTGCAATACCAATGGTAGCTGAAACAATAATTGGTGCCAGAGTATTGGGTAGAATATGCCTGAATATAATTCTAAAATCTGGTACACCTAAAGCCCTGGCCGCTTGAATATATTCATGCTCTCTAATTGATAGAACCTGGCCTCGGACCAGTCGGGCCATACCGGCCCATCCCACTATTCCTAAAGCTAGAAAGGTGGTATACAAGTTGGGTTCTCCCATTGCTACCGATATGGCTATAGCCAGGAGTAAGCTGGGAAAAGCAAACATAACATCTGCCAATCGCATTATTATATTATCAATTATACCACCATAATAACCAGCAATTGCGCCCAGAGTTATACCGATCAAAAGGGAAACAGATCTGGCTAAAATTCCAACCATCAAAGATATTCTGGTCCCATAAATAACCCTGCTCAACACATCTCTGGCTACCAGGTCTGTACCAAAGGGATGTTCTCTCGAAGGCGGTTTTAAATAATCGTGTTTCAGGTCCCCTTCGTATGGATTATATGGAGCTAAATAAGGTGCAAATATGGCCACCATTGATAAAATAATCACATTAATCATACCGATTACAGCTAACCGGTTTTTTTTCAACCTTTTCCATACATCGTACCAGAGGCTTGCTTTAAAATCGACAGTATGGTTCGTTTTTTTGTCAGTTTCTTTCTGCAGTTGAACCTTCATTTAAAAACCTCCCTTTAGTCTGATTTATCATATCTTATTCTTGGATCAATAAACCCATAAGTTATGTCTACAACTAAGTTTGCTAAAACAAAAATCATTGCGGTAAACAAAACCATACCCTGTATCACAGGGAAATCCCGCATCGTAATAGCCTGCATCATATATCTTCCAATACCTGGCCAGCCAAAAATACTTTCTGTTAAAACTGAACCAACAAGATAACTACCCAAATCTAGCCCTATAATAGTAACAATGGGGATCAGCGCATTTTTTAAAGCATGCTTATAAATTACTATCCTCTCTGATAACCCTTTTGAACGTGCAGTCCTTATATAATCCTGTCTGACTACTTCAAGCATACTGGACCGGGTCATTCTTGCGATATATGCTGCCGCCCGTGTTCCAAGGGTTATAGCAGGTAATATTAAATATCTGAGGCTTCCATCCCCAATACCTGAAGGAGGTAACCAGTGTAATTTCATAGCAAAAACATAAATTAAAATCAAACCAACTACAAAAACAGGTGTAGAAACACCGATCAATGTAAAACTAATGGCAAGGTTGTCCCATATTGAATACTGATTGGTAGCTGAAACAACCCCTACTATGACACCAAGCAGTGTTGCTATAACCATCGAAAAAAGAGCTAATTTTACTGTATTAGGAAAGAATTCTTTGATAGCTTCACTAACTTCCTGTTTTGTCATATAAGACCTCCCCAGGTCACCTTTTAAAATTTTGCCCATATACAAAAAATACTGGGTGTACCAGGGTTTATCTAAATTAAATTCTTTTCGAAGCCTTTCAATAGTCTCCTGATCAGCCCTCTGACCAATCATGTTAAGAACCGGATCACCTGGAACTACATACATAAGAAAGAAAGTTACCAGGGTAACCCCAAGCAAAACGAATACACCCCATAACAGTCTTTTTGCTATAAACTCAAGCAATATCGTCACCTCACTCGTAATAAAAGAAATGCAGCCCCCTTGTTTGAAAAAGGGGGGCCACAAACAACTATTGTTTAGATTTATCGATGTACACTTCTGTCATTTTATTACCATTGAACATCGGATGTAGTTTATATCCCTTAACCCATGGCTGATGGACTACAAAACTCACGCTGTGAGAATAAAACACCCATGGGGCTTCATCAACAATTTTTTGCTCTATCTCTTTATACAATGCTATTCTCTTATCATGATCTGCAGTAACCCTTGCTGCCTCAATAAGTTTATCTATTTCTTCATTTTTGTATCTTGCACGGTTACCACCTGAACCCCAGTTTGAAGAATGGAACAGTGGATAGAGGAAGTTTTCAGCATCAGGATAATCAGCCCACCAGGACATATAGAAGGAATCGGGTTTGCCTTCTGCTACAGCCTGTTTTAATACACTCCAGTCATTCATGATTATTTTTGCATCTATACCTATATCCTGCAGATATCTCTGCATTGCCTCAGTCACCTGAAGCACATTTTTGCTCTGTGACTGCCAGATTTCCATTTTAAAGGGTTTGCCATCTTTATCAAGGATTCCATCTCCATCACTGTCTACCCAGCCAGCTTCTTTAAGAAAAGCTTTGGCTTTTTCAGGATCATAGCTGTATCCCTTTCCATCTTTTCTATAACCTTCAACTCCTGGAGGTATAGGACCGTGAGCTAAAACACCTCTTCCTCCTCCTATGGTTTTCAGTATGGTTGCTGTATCAATGGCATAGTTTATCGCCTGTCTAACTTTTATGTTATCAAAGGGTGGTTTTTGATTATTTAGACCCAAATAATAAATACTCAAATCGGCCTGACCGAGAATTAAATCTTTCCATTTCGGATTGTTTTTAAAGTTTTCAAATTCGGAACCTGGTATCTCTAAAACATCCAGATTTCCAGATTCGAATTCAGCAATTCGGGTCATGTCTTCGGGTATTATCCTGTATACTATTTTATCTAGCTTAGGTTTCCCTGCTTCAAAGTAGTTTTGATTTTTTACCAAAACGACTTTATTGTTCCTTTCCCATGATTCCAATTTAAAAGGCCCTGTTCCTACAGGATGAGCTCCATAATCCTCTCCCCATTTTTTAACCTCATCTTTATCTACTACATAGGCTGCTGGCATAGCTAAAAATCCTAAGAAAGGAGCAAAAGGCTCTTTTAGGGTTATTTCTAGTGTGTAATCATCAATAACCTTGATTCCCGTAACTTCTTCTGCCTTGCCCTCCATAAACTCCTGAGCACCTTTTATCATTTCAAATACCCAGCTGCGGGGAGAAGCCGTTTCCGGGCTGAGGACCCTTTCAAAAGAATACTTGAAGTCTTCAGCTGTTACTTCTTTACCATTTGTAAATTTCACACCTTTTTTGAGTTTAAAGGTGTAAACGGTATCACTGGTTATGGTCCAATCTTCTGCAATATCAGAGACGATTTCAGTAGCTTTACCATATTTAACCAAACCATTGTATATCAAACCTGATACCAATCCATCCCTAACATCAACAGCATAAGCTGGATCCAGAGTTTTTAGATCTGATGGAAAAGAACTTCTAAAAACCTGTTCCAACTCTTTTCCCCCTGTGGTTTCCTCTCCTTTAGGTGCACCACAACCTACCAGGGAAACAACAACAAATAATACCAACAACAAATTTAAGACCTTTAACCTTCTAAACATTCTTCGATTCCCCCTTTTCGTTAATTTTCTGAATTCAACATCTCAAATGTATTGTATGATTTTAAAATCCCTCCTTTCTGTAATATTTTTATTTAAACCACAAATTAACAAGTTCTTTAATATCTTCCCTTTCCCCGGAGACTTCCAAAATTATATCTATAAAGCATACAACAACTACAAACAAGGCAAATATTATTATATGTTTTGCATTTTTCTGATTTTTCAAATTCCCTAGCCCTTATAAGCTTTAATTAGCAAAATTGTGTACAAAAGTATATATATGATATGATACGTAGCTAGTTTTTAATCTCTTTAGCTGACTTCTGATTTTCTGCCTTTACAATTAAAACCTTAAACCTTTTGTACATCTTTAATACCAATTCCATGGGATTCATCTAATTTAAAAATTCCAACATCGGGTTTGATGCCTCCTATAACTATATCATCCTGTAAAAACATGGCTCCATCTAAATCAACCCTGGTTATGTTTTTGGCTCCACAGGCTAAATGCACAGCAGCCAAAACACCAATTCTACTTTCAATCATACAGCCGATCATACACTCAATTCCTGCCGCCTCAGCAATAGAAATTATTTTTCTCGCACTGTAAATCCCACCACTCTTCATGAGTTTTATGTTGATTATATCCACAGCCTCCCTTTTAATAAGCCGAAGGGCATCTTCTATGGAAAAAACACTTTCATCTGCCATAATTGGCACTTCCACCCTGTTTTTAACATATTTCAAACCCTCTATATCACCAGCTTTTACAGGCTGTTCTACCAGCTCTACATTGCTTTCTTCAATAGACTTAATTATTTTAACAGCCTCTTTAGGGCTCCATGCCTGATTAGCATCCACCCTTAATATGATCTGGTCTCCTATTCTTTTTCTAACAGCTTTAACTCTTTGTATATCTCTTTCTGGATCTAACCCTAATTTAACCTTAAGGATATTAAATCCTTTTCTAACCAGTGTTTCTGCTACTTCAGCCATTTTTTCAGGAGTATCCAGGCTAACAGTATGATCGGTTTCCACAAAATTCCTATAACCTCCTAATAATTTGTACAAAGGTTTTTGGCAAGTTTTTCCCAGCAAATCATGTAAGGCTATATCAATTCCTGCTTTGGCACATGTGTTACCTACCACATGGCTGTCTATTTTCTCCATCATTCTTTCGATATCAAAAACTTCAGAACCTGATAGCAGAGGACTGATAATATTGTTGATAACGGCTAACACCGATTCCTGAGTTTCTCCTGTTATTCGTGTGGGTGTTGCTGCTTCTCCAATACCCACTAATCCTTCATCAGTAAATATCTTGATAATTACATTTTGGGCACAATCGGTTTGCCGTATAGCAGTTTTAAAGGTTTTTTTTAATTTCAGTTTTATTGGTATGGCTTCTATTTTTTTTATTCTCATTTTTTGCACTCCTTTTAAGTGATTTCTCTAATGCATTTCTATCTAACATGGTAAAATCTATAATAGGTATTAACCCACAACAGCAACCTTAATTTTATCTATAGACGAAACCCTTTCACATTTTGTTGTTCTGGTTCCAGAATTAATTCTAATCGGGATAAAAAAGCAAAAATCCAGCAAGGGAAATCCCTACTGGATTTTATTTAAAGTTAATGAATCAGGTTTTAGTTGATTCATTAATTTAAATAAAGCAGTAGCAATAAGTTTAATTGTTTAAATATTTATCTTTGATTTTATTGTATTTCCTAACTGCATCACGATAAGCAACAATAATTGCTTTTTGTGAGCTTCCAAAATAACGTTTTTTAATCTCTTTTTCTAATTCAGCATCGATTTTATTAAGGTCGTGATTAATAAATATCGAATACACAAAATCATCAGTTGTTCTTAATTTTGAAGAACAGCTTAAATCTATTATTTTACCGTCCTCTTTTCGCACTACAAAGCCAATAAAAAATGAATTGAATTCTTTTGTAATAGCATTATCAGCTTGAGTTCTAGCCTCACCTATAACATATATAGTTTTGGAATCATACATCTTCATCATCATTTATATTTTGTCTCACGTACAACTCCTTTCTTTATAATCTATTCGATAAATGCTGCTATAAAAATATATATTTATCCATGTTTGGAGTAAAAATTTTCCACTCCTTATTATGTGAATTTGAAAAAGGGAAATTCCCACAGATTTTATTCTGTATGAATTTTTTCTATTCTACATAAATTCAAAAATTCCTTCTAGAAACTCAATTTTTTTATGTGGCTATCCTGTTAATTCACCATCATTCATTAACTTTAAAAACATCAAACAGCATACTCAGAGGAAAGCCTTAATCATCCGGCACTTGACTTGGTATTTGCTTATTAAGCTGGATATGAAATTGTAAAACAACAATATTAATTCCATATGCATTAATACAAGACAACTCCTACAACCCCTCCCAATACGATTGCAAGGATCGGGTGGATTCGGGTGTTCAGCAGCAGGCCCAATCCTCCCAGCCAAATCAACATACTCTTTATATCAATAATTGCCGTTTTCCCTACAGAAACAGCGGCAGAAACAATAAGTCCTACAACAATGGGACGCAAACTGGAGAATATCACTTCCAACCACGGCAATTCCCTGTTTTTAATAACAAAATCCGACACCACAAGCACAATAAGAAAAGAAGCTGAAACAACTCCCAATGTCGCAAAAGCTGAACCTAATACACCCTGCAACCTGTAGCCCACAAAAGTGGCCCCATTTACTGCTATCGGGCCGGGGGTAATCTGGGAAATAGCAATAATATCAAGGAGTTCACTGTTTGTTAGCCAGCGGCTTTTTGCAACAATTTCTTCTTCAATGAGAGGCAAGATTGCATAACCTCCACCAAAACCGAACAAACCGATTTTAAAAAAAGTCATATAAACATCAAACACAACAACCACCCATCTTATTGTTTGCCTTTCTTTTTGTAGTGCTTTCTTAAAAACTTCAACACTATACTAAACATCGATAATGTAATAATAGCTATAATAGGATGTATATCTAGTATTGAAACGAAAAGAATGGTAAGCAGAAAAATGGCAATATTGACAACATCCCATCGAATAGTTTTTGCAACTTGTATGCCTGCAGTTGTAATAAGGGCCACCACTATCGGGTTAACACCGCTAAAAACTGCTGATACAAGTTTAAGCTTTTTAATAGAAGCAAAAAAAGCCGCAATCATCAAAATACACAGAAACGATGGAAGGGTTACACCCACAGCACTGAAAGCTGCTCCTGAAACACCCCTAATTTTATATCCGAGAAAAACCGAAGTATTAATAGCAACAGCACCGGGAAGCGACTGAGTTATGGATATAACATCGAAGAACTCCTTTTCTCCCACCCATTTCTGCTTATCAACTACTTCCCTCTTAATGAGGGGTATCATTGCAAAACCCCCACCAAAAGTAAAGGAACCGATTTTAAAAAAAACTATAAAAAGCTTAAGAAGATTCATATCAAACGCCTCAAAAACATTTATTTTTCTGCATTGTAGGGTTGCAGTTGAAAAACCGGTCTGATTTCCCCTACAATTTCCCTGTGGAAGTTTTTAAGTTTTAAAGGGTAGAAATTTTTCAGCTGTTCCAGCTCCTCGTCATCAAGGGCTTTCAGCTGTTTTAAAACATGTATAACTGACGGCCAGAGAGCCCTGGTGCTACCATCTTCAACCTTTACCGCTATTCCTATTCCCTGATTCATCAATCCAACACAAAACACTCCTTCTGCTCCAA
>DFNM01000222.1 GCA_002376045.1 Firmicutes bacterium UBA3567 | reverse complement strand
TCTCGTGTTGGCGTATTTCCATACATCATTATCTTTCATCCCTAGTTTGACTAAATTGTCGTGCTTGGTCTTGATTTTCTTCCATTGCTTCCAAAAGCACATCCGGATTCTCCGCCTTATCCACCTGTCAAAGTCTCTGGCTAGTCCTTTCATGTCTGCTATCCCAAAGTAATTAACCCATCCAATAATTAATTGCCTGAGTCTCTCTATCCTGTAGTCCATGCTCTTGCCGTTGCTCCTTGAGGTGATTCCCCTCACCTTATCTTTAAATCGTTTTACTGCTTTTGAGTGTACTCTTATGCCTATTCCGCTTTTGTGTGTATAAAATGAAAACCCGAGAAATTTTCGCCTCCACGACCTGTCTACCGCACTCTTCTCTCTGTTTACTTTTAGCTTTAGTTTGTTTTCTAAAAAGTTGGTTATGCTTTCCATGACTCTTTTGGCTAATGGTTCCCACTACCAAGCCCATAGCGGGCTTTCACCGCCAAGCCACCGCCCATGCCGGGCGCACTAAAAAAGGCTCCCCGTTTTAACGGGAAGCCTTTATGGTTATTCTATTCTTCTTTCTTTTCCCCACATCTTTCCAGCAGTATATCCCATCTCCTGTCTACTTCCTTCTGAAGTTTATCAATTAAATGTCTGTTTTCTTCTTTGAACAGGTGTCTGAATCGTCCCTGCAGCTTGAGCCATTCTTCCACAGGCACATACTTCTTGGGCCTGTGGTTGAGCTTCCATTTACCATTCTCTACTTCAAACAGCGGCCAGTACCTGCTTTCCACTGCCAGCTTGAGAACCTGGGATATATCGGGAGTATTGTATCTCCAGCCCCTGGGACATGGAGACAAAATGTTTAGGAAAGCCGGCCCGTCAACCTCAAAGGCTTTGCGAGCTTTCTCGTGCAAATCTTTCCAGTTATGGGGGCTGGCCTGAGCAACATATGGGATGTTGTGATCAGCCATAACGGCTGTCAGGTCTTTTCTGAACTGCTGTTTCCCTGGAATTACTTTGCCTGCCGGACTCGTTGTGGTATCAGCACCAAAGGGTGTGGCACTGGATCTCTGTATTCCTGTGTTCATGTAAGCTCCATTATCAAGGCATACATAAACGATGTTATGGCCCCTTTCCATAGCACCGGAAAGGGATTGGAATCCAATATCATACGTGCCTCCATCCCCACCGAAGGCAACGAATTTCATGTCTTTCTCGATTTTACCCTTTCTCTTCAGGGCTCTGTAAGCCACCTCAACTCCACTTATGGTTGCTGCTGCATTTTCAAAGGCATTATGAATAAAAGAACATCTCCAGGCAGTATAGGGGTATATTGTTGTTGCAACCTCAAGACACCCTGTTGCAACACTCACCACAAGTGGGTCTTCAACAGCATTTAAAACCATCCTTGTGGCAATACCATGACCACATCCAGCACACAGCCTGTGCCCGCCTGTCAGCACTTCCTTCTTTTGCGAAAGTTCTTTTAGTGTAGCCAAGCTTTTACACCTCCTATTCCCTTACACCATAATACGATACCAGGTTATCGATCTTACCTGTAGTCTTGATCTTCTCCAGATTTCCGAAAATTTTAGCAAAATCTTCTTCTGCTATATCACGGCCACCTAGACCATAGATGTAATTCACTACCTTGATATCCTGTTTCAGATCATAAAGGGCGGAACGAACCTGGGAGAACACCGGGCCTCCAAAGTCTGAAAAGCCTTCTGATCTATCCATGACTCCCACTACTTTTACGTGTTTTAAAGCATCTGCAATTTCCTGGTATGGGAAAGGTCTGAATACCCTTAGCTTCAGAAGACCTGCTTTCTTGCCCTTTTCTCTAAGAGCATCTACTGCCTCTTTGGCTGTTCCTGCTGCAGAGTTGAGAACTATAATGGCTTCTTCTGCATCATCCAACTTATACTTTTCAAATAAACCGTATTCTCTTCCAGTGAGTTTTCCATACTCCTTACCCACTTCAAGGATAACCTTTTTTGCATTCTTCATAGCTTCAGCCTGCTGTCTCTTGTGCTCAAAATAGAAGTCATACAGATCCAATGGCCCCATGGTGATGGGGTTATCGGGATCCAGCAGGTGCATATCGGGTTTGTATTCACCAACGAATTCTTTTACTGCATCATCATCGATTATCTCTAGGTTTTCCAGGGCATGGCTAATGATGAAACCATCCATGGTAACCATTACGGGCAGCAGCACATCGGGATGTTCTGCAATTCTAATTGCCTGAATAACATTGTCATAGGCTTCCTGGGCGTTTTCGGAATACAGTTGAATCCACCCCGAATCCCTGGCACCCATGGAATCTGCATGGTCACAGTGAATGTTGATGGGAGCACTCAAAGCACGGTTAACAACAGGCATCACGATGGGTAACCTGTTAGAAGCTGCTATGTAAAGCACTTCCCACATTAAAGCAAGACCATTGGCAGAAGTAGCAGTCATTGCTCTGGCACCACCAGCAGCAGCTCCTACCGTAGCACTCATGGCACTGTGCTCGCTTTCGACGGTTACAAATTCGGTATCAACCTGTCCGTTGGCAACAAAAGATGAGAAAAATTGGACGATTTCTGTCTGGGGAGTTATGGGATAAGCAGCTACCACATCGGGATTGATCTGCTTCATGGCCTGGGCTACTGCTTCATTACCCGTTAAAGCAACTTTTTTGGTATTAACCATTTGTCTCCTCCTTCCTTCTGATTACTATATTTTTTCTTTCTCCTGGGCCTCTTCATCAGCAACGGCATCATCTTCACCGATGAACTCAATGGCCTTAGTTGGGCATACATTCACACATATGCCACAACCTTTGCAGTGATGATAATCAAACTCTTTAAATTTACCATTGTCAGGAACTATGGCTGAATCAGGGCAAAACCTCCAGCACATTAGACAGTGTACACACTTTTCCTTAATCTATACAGGTCTTTTGGATCTCCAGTCCCCTGTTTCGTAAGATTCTGCATTTCCTGCAAAGGGAATTATCCCTGCTCTCGGCAGGTCTTTCCATTCTTTATCGGAAGTAATGGCTGCCGCAGCTTTCCCCTTATCTCCCTGACCAAAATTTCTGTTAAAAGGTCCACCACTTGTCATTCACCCTTCACCTCCTGGTAAGCCCTTTCGATGGCTTTCAGATTACCTTTAATTACTTCAGGTTTTGAGGAGAATTTCTTTTCCAGCTGTTTCTTTGTATCTTCAATAAAGGCTTCATACGGAATGATTCCTGTTACTTTGATCAATGCCCCCATCATGGGTGTATTGGGAATAACTCTACCTATTGTCTCTTCAGAAATTTTGTTGGCATCCACCGTGTATACTTTTCCTTTATCTATTCCCAACTGTTTCCTAATTTCCTGAGGAGATCTGTTTGTGTTTACAATGAACACTCCATCAGGTCCCACTCCAGCAGTCACATCAGTTGTAGCACCGATCAAAGTGGGATCAAGAATTACCACCACATCGGGCTCTTTAATGCTTGAATGCACCCTAATCTTTCCATCACTAATTCTGTTGAAAGCTGTAACAGGAGCACCCATTCTTTCAGGACCGTACTCAGGAAAACCCTGAACATACTTCCCTACCTGAGAAGCGGATTGGGCCAGAAGTAGAGCTGCAGTTTTGGCACCCTGACCGCCTCTACCATGCCAGCGAATTTCTAAGGTTTTTGCCATACTTTTTTCCTCCTTTCCTTATAAAAACCACTTTAAATTTACATTAATAAGCAATACTCAATAAAACCAACATCCCCCCTGTCAATTATTACTTATTATTTTCACAATACATGGAGATTATCATTTCACACTTTGTCTTAATTTTCTAAAAACTGTTGTAAAACAAACACCAAACTCTTTCACTGTATTATCACAGAAGGATCCTTTTCGTGGTACAGTTTGCAAAATCCTTTGATGGCGGTGCTTTTAAAAACAAACAGATGTATATTAAATAGTATAACAGATGTTGTAATTAAAATCAATACCCCTTGATACGGCACAGAGGTGAAGCATGAAAAATGCTCAAAATCTTTTATCTTTCATGATTTCATGCGGAAAATACTGCGAAAAGTTATTGCTTTACCATTCCTGCAAACCTTGATAGTTCTACGTTTCAAAATTCATGCTTCAGCTCTAGATACGGCATCAAATCATGTTCTCTTCTTTTTCGTTAGTAATTTCTTTTAACTTCTATGTTTATTGGTAAAGAGGAAATGGGAGTTCCATCTGTTATGTATACTATACCGAACCTCCTCAGGCTACTGTCGATCAGTGTTTTTGTCGATGGGTGGAGATCAAAAGAGCACACCCACCTATAGGGAAACAAGTTAAATCCTTAACCTCTCGAGAGGTGGCAAGCTTGGGTTTTGAGCCTCTCTGTTTTTCTGATTTTTTTCGTTGATTTCTACAACATCAACACACACAACCATTACACATCCCTTGTTCGATTTGAATAATAATAAAATTTAGCGATCTGACCGTTTTCTACTTCCAGGGTTCTGGCTGCATTTTCAACAGTGCCGGTATCCCCCCTGATGTCCCTTAGCCATTAAATCAGGATCAAAAGCTATGCAAAAACTGTTGAACTCCAATGTATCCAGGGATATTACCTCTCCAGGAAATGGAGAAGAACCATCTTTTTATCATATTAACTTATTATTAAAAAATCAAAAGAAATTTGCGATTGCCTCCTCATCAGTGATGAGCTATTATTACAGTTCAACATTTTTCTCCTAAATCCTCTAAAAAAATAAAAAAACAGCCTTAAGCTGTCCTAAAAATTTTATCTCTGAAAACAGTTTATAGTAAAAAGACAATAGTAAGATAAACCTAAGACAAACGGTTATTTGAACTTGGGTTTTGCCAGTTTCAGCTTATGAATTTTGAAAAAGATTTGATCAAGCAACTATAGGTTCCAGTTTGACTTTATATCCCAAGGATTCTAATTGCGGCTTGAAATTTTCATTGATGCGGCCGGTGCAGTAACCTTATGTGGGTTAATCTACCCTGCATGCTTTCCAGATAAGGGAGCAACAATCTGTGGTACACCAGGCCACCGGGGTCAAACTACCCTACGGGCTAAAAGCACCAGGTAAGGTTCAACCTCCTGATGCCAGCCACTATTGATTTGTTCTACACAGACCCGTTTTCATCATTCTGATGGTGCTGCAAATACAGCATGTATGTCTTATTAAACCAACACGTATTTCAAAACTACAAGAAGAATAACTCCGGGCACTCCTAAGAAACCAGCTACAAGGGCAGTTACCGGATTAATTCCTATGTGTAAGCCAAAATAAGACCCAACTATGTTCAAAAACCACAACATAATTCCGCCTATAATGCCATTGTAAATAAGCTTTAGTGCAAACTTTACGGGCACAAAAACTATCCTGCCGATAATATACAGCAGTATTAAACCAAAAGCATAGGCAATAA
>DFNM01000207.1:12305-24274 GCA_002376045.1 Firmicutes bacterium UBA3567 | reverse complement strand
TCGGGAGCTATCTCCTCCTTTCATGGTTTGGCTCGTTACCTACCACTTTTTGGGGAGGGAACTCCCATTTCCTTCTATACCAGAGCAAGAAGGCGAAATCGAGAGCTAAGTCATGTTAATCAAAAATCCGTATCTCATTCACTGGACGGGACTCTTCAATGTGTGAGGGGGATTAAAATGGAAAAAAAGCGGATATTGTTGTGATAGGAGGAGGCCCGGCGATTACATGGCTACAATAAGACTGGGGTAACTAGGAAAAAAAGTATTACTCGTGGAAAGAGACAAGCTCGGAGGAACGTGCTTAAACTCTGGATGCATTCCAATAAAAACACTTCTGAGTATGGCAAAGCTTGTGAGAGACGTGAAAGCTGGAAAAAAAGTTTGAACTCAAAGCTGACATCACTCTTGACTTCCAAAAACTTCAATCCTGGAAGGACGGAATAGTTAAGAAACTCCGTAAGGGAGTGAAGTTCCTATGCAGGGTTAAAGGAGTGGAAGTTATACATGGAAGTGCAACCTTAATTTCATCCAACGTCGTTGAAGTTAAAACTGGGGATGCCTCACAAAGAATAATCTGTGACAACGTTGTAATTGTCAATGGATCAAAGCCCATCGAAAATTCCCGAAGTTAAATTTGACGGAAAGCGTATACTTAACTCCAGCTAGATCCTTGAGTTGAATGTACTACCAAAGAGCCTAACTATGATCGGTGGAGGAGTGATAGGAGTAGAAATTGGGACAATATATGCGTCATTTGGTACAGAAGTTACTATAGTAGAACTCATGGATCAAATATTACCAGGACTAAGCAAGGATATTATTAGACCAGTAGAGTCAAATCTAAGAAAGCTTGGTGTCAAATTATACCTAAATTCCAAAACCAAAGGTTATAACTATACAGACGAAGGTGTCGAAATAAAAATTGAAACCGAGTCAAAAGAAGAAAAGAGGAAGAAGATAATTCTCCCACGGAAAAGAAGAAACAATAAAATCGGAGTACGTACTTGTAGCCATTCACAGAAAGCCAAACACGGATGGATTAAACCTTGAGACGGTTGGTATAGAACTGGATAAGAGGGGATTCATTAAAGTCAATGACAAGCTTGAAACGACCGTTGGGGGCATATATGCCATTGGCGACGTTATAGGACCTCCTCTGCTTGCCCACAAAGCAATGCACCTAAGATTAGCTGTAGCAGAAATAATTGCAGGTGTGCGCAATTCATTAGATAAACAACCAGTACCCTTGGTAGTTTACTCTGATCCAGAAATTGCAACCGTTAGTCTGAGTGAAGATGAAGCAAAACAGTTGGGGATATTAAATAACGGTTGGTATCTTCCCATTCAGTGCTTCTAGAAGAACTCTGACTCTAGGAGAGTCCGATAGCTTTGTAAAGCTTATAGGTGAAAAGGATAGCGGGAAAATACTTGGAGCTCAAATCGTAGGTCCAGACGCCTCGGAGCTTATATCCGAATGAATATTATCAGTTACAGCCCCATGTACACTAAATGGTATAACCTCTACAATTCATCCGTAGCCAACACTTTGAGAAACCGTGATGGAGGCAGCACACATTGCCCTTGAAAAACCCAAAATCACTCTATATCTTGTGATAATATAAAACCACACCCACAACATACAGATCGAATTTCTTCTAAAAGGTGTTTCTACACCAAAATCAACTTTTTATTTGAACAGAAAAATATGGAGGTGGAATATATGTCTGATTCCAAGACTGAGCAAAGACTCAAACGAGTAGAAAAACTGAGGAAGCAAGTACTAATTGATCGTGAGGTAGATATTAACCGTGCTGTTATACTAACTAAAGCATACCAAGAAACAGAAGGTAAACCACCCGCTATTAGAAGAGCAAAAGCTCTTTACAATCTACTTGAAGAAATGCCTATCCACATACTTGATGGGGAGCTTATAGTTGGTAATCAAGCCGCTAAACCAAGGGCCGGGCTAATCTTTCCTGAATTTCAGTGGGATCTAACATGGAATGAAATGGACACCTGGCCAACAAGACCTGGGGATAAGTTTAAGATCACCGAAGAGCAAAAGAAAATTTTGCGAGAGGTACTCGAATACTGGAAAGGAAAAACCGTCAAGGACAGAGTCTTCGCAACTCTGCCAGAGGAAGTTAAGAAAGCGCTCACGGATGGAGTAATGTCAAATGCGAACTACTTAATGTCAGGTCATGGGCACTTCATACCCAACTTTGAAAAAGTACTTAAAGTGGGTTTAAATGGCATAAAGAACGAAATCTTAGAAAAGATGAAGAAGTTAGATCCTTCAGCACTTGACTATTACAAAAAGGTCACATTTTACAAGGCTCTTCTAATAGCAACTGACGCTGCAGTAATGTTTGCTCGGCGTTATGCTGGGTTGGCTAGGGAGCTTGCTGCTAAGGAGAGTGATCCTCAGCGTAAGGAGGAGCTTGAGAAGATTGCTGAGATTTGTGAGTGGGTTCCTGCAAATCCAGCAAGAAACTTCTGGGAAGCACTACAATCAGTCTGGTTTATACAACTAATTCCACAGATAGAAGTGAATGGACTTGCAGTAGCATTGGGAAGGTTTGACCAATATATGTATCCATACTATAAGAAGGATTTAAAGGAAGGTCGTCTTACCGAGGAGGAAGCATTAGAGTTACTTGACTGTTTCTATATTAAAACTGCTACAATAAACAAGATATACAGTAATGAGGGTGCAATGCTGTTTGCAGGACCAGGTATAGGGCAAGCAATCATATTATCCGGAGTAACAAGAGATGGGAGAGATGCCACAAATGAATTGTCGTACTTATGCCTAGATGCAGATGCAGAAGTTCACTTAATGCAACCAGACCTTGCTGTTAGACTTCATCCAGATATTCCAGAAGACTTCCTAATTAAAGTTAGTAAACACATTGCCTCAGGAAGAGACAAACCAAAATTGTTTACTGATCCCGTCGTGATTCAAGCCCTACTTAATGTGGGGGTAACCTTAGAAGATGCACGTGACTATGCCGCATTAGGTTGTTCCGAAATTATTGTTCCTGGAAAGACCTGTAGCGGGGGAAACCATGGTAACATCTGTTTTGCAAAATGTCTAGAGCTTGCTCTTAATGAGGGGAAAGTCATGTGGTATTATGATGGAAGAGAATTCTGCATGAATCCTTCCAATGCAAAAGTAGGAGTACCTACAGGAGATCCGATAAAATTCAAGAGCTTTGAGGATGTATTAGATGCATATAAGAAACAAGTAGAATACTTTGTTGAATTAATGGCAATTCTTGACAACATTATAGACAATGTCCAAGCAGAATTAGTGCCTCATGTGTTTTACTCTCTCGTGACAGAGGGTTGCATCGAGAAAGGAGTGGATTTCACATGTGGTGGTGCAGTATACAACTATACATCCCCATGTGGGGTAGGACCAATAACAGTGGCTGATTCACTTGCGGCGATAAAGAAACTAGTGTTTGAAGAGAAGAAGATAAGCATGGATAGATTAATAGAAGCATTGAGACGTAACTTTGAGGGGCCAGAAAATAAAGAAATAAGGCAAATACTGATAAATGAAGCACCCAAGTTTGGAAACGATGATCCCTACGTAGATAGAATTGCCCGTGATGTTGTTCAAATTTATGTTGATAAACTAAGGAAATACAGAAATCCACGTGGTGGACCTTTTGTTGCAAGCATATATTCTTTAACAGGCAATGTTGGTTTTGGATGGAGGACTGGTCCAACTCCTGACGGTAGAAAAGGTGGAGAATTGTTGAACGACAACATTTCACCTATGCAGGGTAGAGACTTAAATGGTCCTACGGCAGTAATTAAATCTGTCTCAAACATTGATGCAGCAACGATACCTCAAGGTTATGTCTTTAACATGAAGTTCAATCCAACGACGTTAGATGATGAAGAGAGAATAAAAAGATTTGTAATGTTTAATAGAACAGTTATAGATTATGAAATCTGGCATATTCAGTACAATGTCATTAGTGCAGATACATTGAGAGACGCCCAAAAAGATCCAGAGAAATACCGCAACTTACTCGTAAGAGTGTCGGGATACAGTGCTTACTTTGTCGAACTTAGCAAAGAGGTTCAGGATCATATAATAGCTAGGACCGAGCATGCAATGTTGTAGTCTAAATTTTTGTCTCTTAATTCTTAAATTTTTCTTATATGGAGGATAAAAAAGAAGAGGGAGCCCATGAAAGAAACAATGCAAAAAGAAACAAAAGGTAAAATTAAGGGGCTGATATTTAATATCCAGAGATATTCAGTACATGACGGCCCGGGTATACGAACCCTGGTTTTTATGAAGGGGTGCCCATTAAGATGTTTGTGGTGTAGTAATCCCGAGGGACAAAATCCATGGCCTGAAGTAGCGTACTATGAGAGGTTATGCACTTACTGCTATAGATGTGTTGAAATATGTCCAAACGACGCTATTAAAATACGGGAAGATGGTAGTTTGGAAACTTTAAGGGATAAATGTACCAACTGTGGGTCATGTGTCAAAGTCTGTCCCTCTTGTGCACGGAGAATTTTTGGACGTTACATTACGGTGAATGAAGTCTTAGACATTGTAAAAAAGGATGCAATCTTCTACAGAAGAAGTGAAGGTGGTATTACAGTTGGAGGAGGAGAACCTTTAGCACAGGGAGAGTTCGTAAAAGAACTCTTAAGAAGAGCTAAGGAAGTGTATGGTATTCATACAGTAATAGAAACTTGTGCATACACAAGGCCTAATGTCGTAATGAGTGTGTTAAAATACGTTGACTTTATTTTCTGTGACCTAAAGTACATTGACCCAGTTAAACACAGACAACTAACTGGCGTCTCCAATGAACAAATTCTAAACAATATCAGGTTAATTGTTGGCAAATTGCTACCAGAAGAGAAAGAGCTAGTTATAAGAGTTCCCATTATCCCTAAATTAAATGACGACTTGGAAAATCTCCTAGGTATTGCAGAATTTATAAAGAGCTTAGATAAAAACATAAAAGTAGAATTATTACCCTACCATGAACTCGGAAAACAAAAGTACAAAGCTCTTGATAGGAAATATCCTTTAGAAGATTTAGAGATAAAGCCTCCTTCAAAAGAATATATTGAAAAAGTTAAAAGAGTCTTGGTAGAAAAAGGTATTAGGGTAGTAAAAACTTAATTGGGGGGGATTTAATTGAGGGAGAGGGTTAAGTACCTTTGTGAAAGGGTGTTGAATTATAAGCCTTCGTTGTGCCATGAGAGAGGGAAACTAATTACTGAATCGTATAATAGGACAGAGGGTATACCCCAAGCGCTTAGAAGAGCAATTGCCCTCAAGGATATTCTTGAGAAGATGAGCATTTACATAGCTCCGGGAGAGTTAATCGTGGGCAACCAAGCCAGTAAACCACGTGCAGCTCCGTTATTCCCAGAATTCAGCATGTCATTCTTGGAAGAGGAGCTAGAAGAGTTCCCAAAGAGACCTTATGATTCATTCGAAGTTGATGAAGAAGTCAAGAAGGTCATTAAAGAAATAGCCCCCTACTGGAGAGGCAAAACTCACGAGGATCGCGTCTTACAATTAGCCCGTCTCATACTCCCACCAGAAGTGCAAAAAGAATGGGAAGAAGACAAATTCAGATTAAACGAGGTAGTATACGCTGGTGTGAGAAAGGCCTCAGGAGACGGGCACATAATACCGAACTATGCCAGACTTCTACGCCAAGGTTTTAAAGGGGTAATTGAAGAGGTAAATCGCGTTATAGCATCTCTTGATTATAATAATGATCCGAATGCTTTTAAGAAAAAGGCATTCCTAGAAGCTGTAAAAATAAGTTATGAGGCAGCAATAAACTTTGTTCTCCGTTATGCTAAACTTGCCAAGGAAATGGCTTTAAAGGAAAGTGACGAAGAAAGGAAAAAAGACCTTTTAAAAGTTGCTGAAGTATGTCAGAAAATAACAGAGGGGTCCCCCCGTACGTTCTATGAAGCACTGCAACTCGTCTATTTCATTCACCTACTACTACACATTGAGAGTAATGGACACTCGGTTTCCTTAGGAAGAATGGATCAATATTTATATCCGTTTTATAGGAGGGATGTTGAGGAGGGAAAATTGACTAGGGAAGATGCTTTAGAACTCATTGAGTGGTTTTACTTAAAATTATATGAACTCAACAAAGTCAGACCATGGCCAGAAACTCGTTACAAGAGTGGTTATCCAATGTTTATGACTATTACTTTAAGTGGGCAAACGCGTGAGGGAGAGGACGCAACCAATGAACTCTCTTACCTATTTCTAGATGCACTTGCAGAGACTAAATTACCACAACCCACTGTGGTTGTCAGAGTGCATTCAGAAACTCCAGACGACTTTATGACATACGCTTCTAATGTTTTGATAAAGCACGGTGGTGGCTTACCAGCATTTTTCTCAGATGAAGTCATAATCCCAGCCCTAATGAACATCGGCGTACCCATCGAAGACGCAAGAGACTACGCAATAGCTGGTTGTTCGGAAGCAGTTGTTCCAGGAAAGAGTCTTTCATTCACAGGTGGTGACTGCTACTTTAATCTCCTTAAGATATTGGAAATTACACTTAATGGAGGTGTAAATCCCAGAACAGGAGTTTGCCTTTACCTGGCAAAGAAGCCAAATGAACACAAGGATATAGACGATGTTATTGAAGAATTCCGCAAGCAGTTATCTTACTATGTGAGCTTTATCGTTCCACTAACATCAATTACCTCAGCTACTGATGCTGAGCTTAATCCGACTCCGTTTGCGTCTGGACTCATTAACTACCGTATAGAGATTGGGAAGGATATTTCTGAAGGCGGAGGACCTAATACAAAATATTCACATACAATCATTCAAGGTCATGGTATAGCGAATGTTGCGAATTCGCTTTATGCCATTGATAGGCTTGTGTTTAAAGAAAGAATTGTGGACGTTAAGACGTTCGTAGAAATTCTTAGGAAGAACTGGAAGGGTCCCGAGGGAGAAAGATTAAGAAGGCTTGTGTTAAGCCTCCCCAAGTATGGAAACGACGTTAATGACGTCGACAAACTTGCCGCCAGAATAGCTAGAATGTTCGCAGAAGAAGTGCGGAAGTACAAGCCTTGGCGCGGCGGAGTATTCGGAGTTTCATTACAGGGTCTTACTGCGAATGTTCCTGAGGGTGAGACTACTGGGGCTACGCCGGATGGGAGATTGGCTGGCGAGCCGTTGGCTGATAATGCTTCGACTCATGCGGGGACTGACATGAATGGCCCTACTGCTACGTTGAAGAGTGTTTCGAAGATCGACCATACTCTATTCGTAAATGGTAACATTTTGAATTTGAAGTTTCATCCGAGTGCATTAATGACGCCGCATGGGGAGATTGATGAGTTAAGGGTGAAGAAGTTTGCACAGATGGTAAAGAGTTTCCTGATAGATTTAAAAGGATTCCAGGTTCAGTTCAACATTGTGTCGGCTGATGTGTTGAGGAGGGCTCAAGTGGAGCCTGAGAAGTACAGAAATCTGATTGTAAAGGTTGCAGGATACAGTGCCTACTTCGTCTCACTCGACAAGAGTCTTCAGGATCAGATAATAGCACGCACTGAGCACGTGCTAACTTAAGGTTTTACTCTCTTTGATTTGAATTTTCTAGGAAAAATCATAAAGATTTATAAAATTCGTTTATCAAAAAAAGACAGTGGTGACAGTTTGTGGTATGTTATAAGATCGCCGTAATTCCTGGCGATGGAATGGGACCGGAAGTAATAGTAGAAGAGACAAATGTAATTGAGACAGCAGATAAGTTTAACTTCAATGTTGAGTAGATTGAATTCCCATTCGGAGCAGAGTATTATCTCAAAACTGGAAAGTTATTAACAGAAGAAGACTTGAAGGAACTATCCAAATACAAAGCGATTTACCTTGGAGCTATAAGGGATTCAAGAGTTGATGATACACTACTTTTAAGAGAAATTCTTCTGGCAATCAGGTTTTATTTTGACCAATACGTAAACTTACTACTGGTTAAACTTCTTGATGGTTTGGAAACCCCTTTGAAGAACAAGATTTTGTAGTTGTAAGGAAGAATACGGAGGATTTCTATGTTGGGCTTGGTCAAGGGTAAAAAAGGGAAGGTGCAAAGAAGAGTTTGAACTTATAAGGAGGGTGAAAGAAATGGAAGAAAATATTAAGACCGGAAGAATTATGGAAGAAAATATAGACAAGATAAGGAAGTATGTATTCCATCGTTCGATGAAACCTTTATTATCTGCTGCAAGAGCCAAAATTGTAACAGAGGTATATAAAGAAACAGAAGGAATACCAATGATAATGAGGAGAGCAAAGGTTCTTCTCAAACAAGCACAAGAAATACCTATCGCTATTGAGGATTGGCAATTAATAGTTGGGAGCCCATCAGCATACAACTTTTCAGTTTCCTCATATCCTGAAGTCTCTTGGAAGTGGGTTGATGAGATAGATAATCTCGAGACCAGGGAAGGAGATAAATATGAGATACCTGAGGAAGATAAGAAGCTTTTTAAAGAAATCCTACCTTGGTGGAAAGGAAAAAGTATAGAAGATAATATTTATAGCAGACTACCAGAGGAAGTCGCAAGCGCTCTTGAGGTAGGTTTATTCTCAACGGGGTATACAACCGTAGGTGTTGGAAACTTAGCTCCGAATTATGAAAAAGTTATAAAAAAAGGCATGACAGGGATAATGGAAGAAATAAAGGAGAAGATGGAGTATCTAGATTTGTCAAAACCTGAAGACTATAAAAAATGGCTCTTCTACAAGGCTGCGATAATAAGCTGTGAAGCCGTAAATACTTATGCTAAAAGATTTGAAAAACTTGCTAGAGAACTTGCTGAAAAAGAGACAAGAGAAGATAGGAAGAAAGAGCTCTTAATTATAGCGAAGAACTGTGAGAGAGTACCAGCATATCCAGCAAGAGATTTCCCAGAGGCTTTACAAGCTATTTGGTTTGTCTTCTGTGTATTATGCTGGGACGCTGCAGGTGGAGCAGGAAAAGTTCTTGGTAGGTTAGACCAATACTTGTATCTATATTACGCTGATTACATGAAGAAATATGGAAGAGAGGCTGCTAAAGTATGGCTTAAGAACTTTTGGATAAACCAAAATCAGACGATGTATTTTCTTCCAAATAAGGTAGCTGCTGAAATATGGTCAGGGCATCCAATGTCTGAGCAACCGACAATATGCGGTGTAGATGAAAATGGAAGAGATGCTAGTAACGAACTTACGAAACTGATATTAGAGGTCGAGAAGGAGTTAGCGCTACCTCGTCCAGATATAGCAGTGATGTACCATAAAAATATAGATGAGGAAGTCTTGAAAAATTCCTGTGATTGCTTACCTAGATCAATGAAACCAAAGTTTTTCGACTTTGATACAGTAAGCAAACAGTTGATGAAAAAGGGAGCCACTGAAAAGGATATAAAAAAAGGGGCAGTTATAGTAGGGTGTGTAACTGCTGCAATAGAAGGAAAAAGTTGGGGAAGCAATTGTATGACATACTTAAGCTTACCAAAATGCATTGAATTAGCTTTAAATAATGGAATAGATCCACGGACAGATAAAAGGGTAGGTGCTTCTACGGGAGACCCCACTAACTTCAAGACTTTTGATGAATTTTTGGATGCTGTTAAGAAACAGATTCAACATTGTGTTAAGTTAGCTGTAACTTATGCCATAATTGAAGAATACGTGCATAAAGAGCTAAATCCACAACCGCTATCAAGTGTCCTTACAGATGATTGCATAAAAAAAGGTCTTCCTGTATGGGAGGGTGGAGCTCAGTATAACATTCCAGGAATCGCCGGGGTAGGATTAGCTACCATTGCTGATTCCTTAGCAGCATTCAAAAAATTTGTATTCGACGAGCGTAAGATTTCAATGAGCGAACTGCTCGATGCCTTACACAGAAACTGGGAGGGAAGAGAGGACTTAAGACAACTACTGAAAAATCAGGCTCCTAAATTCGGCAATGATGATGACTACGTTGATGGCATTGCTACTGAAATTGCTGAGTTTTACTGTAATGAAGTAATGAGGTGCAGAAGTCCAAGGGGGATGCCTTACTATCCATCATTGCATTCAGTTTCTGCACACGTAGGCTTAGGGAACTCCGTTGGTGCAACTCCCGATGGGAGAAAGAGGGGGGAACCATTGTCAGATGGCATCTCACCAACACAGGGAGTACTCAGAGAGGGACCTACTGCAGTTATAAAATCCTTAACAAAAATAGACCACTCCATTATGCCAAGCGGAAGTTTACTAAACATGAAATTTAGTGCCTCTGTGCTAAGATATCATAGGGAAAAATTCATTGAATTATTAAAGACATATATGGAGCTAGGGGGCTATCATATACAATTTAATATCATAGATACGGAAACTTTAAGGAAAGCACAACTACATCCCGAAGAGTATGCTGGCTTACTGGTTAGAGTAGCGGCATATGTAGCGGAATTTACTACATTACCAAAGAAGTTGCAAGAAGACATTATAGCCAGGTCGGAGTTGGGAATTGATTATTAACTTTATTTAGCCCCCTAATCCGGTTAGAGAATCTGTGTTAAAGTTGTACAATCGGGTTAGGGGGTTGATATCATTCATGAAATGTTACAGCGATGAATTCAAGGAGAAAATCCTTGAAGAGTGCAGCCAAGTAGGCAATATTGCTATGGTTGCTAGACGTTACAACATCTCCCAAATCACCATCCATAACTGGATAAAGGCGCATCGGAAAAACGGTTCCATTAAGTTCCTTCCCAAGGCCATAGACAAGCGGATCGACGAACTTGAAAAGAAACTTGAAGAAGTCAGTACCGAGAACGAACGACTCAAACGGGAGGCGGCTGAGAAAGAGCTTGAGTTGGCCATTCTCAGGGACCTCAGGGACAGGGTAAACCCTCGGTAGCCGACAAAGTCGTCATAGCAAATAAGTGGATTAGCAAAGGTTACAGCATAAATCGGACCCTCGGCTTTGTCGGCTTGGCTCTATCCATCTACTACGAGTTCATATCCAGACAAACCCGAGCGAGTCAGAACGATGCTAGCAAAGAGCAGCCGCCGCATGTAGCGATGCCGAAGCGTCGCGGAAAGCCCATACCAGCATATTCCTTCATCCGTGATGGCAAAAAGGTGGACCAGTTTTTCTTCCAACTGTCACTGATCGATGTCTTCGAGCGGTGTGTGATAGATTACCGTCTCGGGTTAAGTTGCACGGCAGCCGATGCCTGCAAGGATCTGAAAAACAACCTTCGAAAGCGCGATATATCTAAAGGGATAGCGTTGCCTAAATTGAGAATGGACAACGGGCTTCAATTCGTGGCCAGGCAATTTCAGCAACTTTATGACCAACTAGGCGTCATCCATGAGCGGGTACCTGGCCGAACACCAAACATGAACGCTCATATTGAGTCGTTTCATTCCATCTTGGAAGAAGAATACTACAGCCGTTACGAATTTCAAAACTCCATGGAGGCTTATGCCATAGTTACCGAATACATGGACTATTACAACAAGCGCAGAAAGCATGGCAGTCTTCGGTATATGACGCCTTAAGAATTCCACAAAACATTCATTAACAACACTGTGAACATTGAACCTTTTGCTGCATAATTTCCGGAATTAGGGGGCCAGCCCGTTAATGCATAAAAACCTTCTCTTAAATTTGGTTCTTCTCCACGACAGTTGGTTAAGAGGTAAGACTTTCTCGCACAGGCTATGAAATATTCATTATCATGGATTTCATAAGCCGCTCGTTTAATGATCTTAATTTTGCTGTTAATGCTGGTATATCATACTACCCTGTACAATACTAAAAGGCATAGTTGATAGAATTTATTGTTTATGATGCGGAAACATCCGGTCAATTCTTAACAACTAAAAAGCTTTTGGATGGGTTCTGTCAAGGGCCCGGCACTCAACTGTATTTGAGTGCCGGGGGCGC
>DFNM01000207.1:0-11978 GCA_002376045.1 Firmicutes bacterium UBA3567 | reverse complement strand
GGGGGCGCAGCCTTTACCCTTGGCAGGTTCCAGAGGAAAGCTATAATACCCTAAGAATTGACCGGTGTGGGGTTGAGTAAATTTAAAATCAACTAATATGGAGAAGAACCTTAAATTTTAACTTTTGTTTTATTGTGTTGTAAAAACTTTTAGCTTTTAAAACCTTAGGTGGTGAAGACAATGGTTAATGGAATAGTTGTGAAAATTCAGAGGTTTTCTATTCAAGATGGCCCTGGAATAAGAACTACTGTATTCTTGAAGGGATGCCCATTAAGATGTATCTGGTGCAGTAATCCTGAAACCCAAGATCCTTCTCCCGAATTAGGGTACTACAGTTTTAGATGTATCAATGAATGTAATAAATGTGTTCACGCGTGTGAGTATGGAGCCATTAGCAAGAACCAGGAGGGCAAGATCATAATAGACAGGAGTAAATGCGTAAGATGTTGGAAGTGTGTAGAGGTCTGCCCTTCCGGGACGCTAACCATTATTGGAAAACAAATGAGTGAAGAAGAAGTTGTAGAGAAGATAATGAAAGACTACCCGTTTTACGTAGCGTCTGGTGGCGGGGTTACCCTTTCTGGAGGAGAACCATTATACCAGCACGAGTTCACAAAAGAAATCTTTAAGATATGTGGCGAGAAAAACGTTCATCGTACCTTAGACACCTCAGGGATGGCACCATGGGGTGTATTTAAGGAGGTCCTAAAGTATACAGACTTAGTACTATACGATATCAAATACTTAGACCCTATTCAGCATAAAGAGCTTACAGGCTCAAATAACAAGCTCATATTAGAAAACGCTAAACGAGTTGGTGAAGAGGGTGTCCCAATGATAATACGGGTTCCAGTAATTCCCGAAATAAACGACCATGAGGAAAATCTAAGAGCACTAGCAGAATTCGTAAAAACATTGGATTCAATGCTTAAAGTGGATTTCCTGCCATACCATCGGCTAGGGGTGTCTAAGTACGAAATGCTGGGTAGAGACTGTCCTTTAAAGAGTTTAGAATCGCCAAGTCCTGAATATATGGAACGGATTAGAAAATTTCTTAACTCTCTTGGGGTTAAGGCGGTGATAGGGCGGTGACTACATCAACATATGGTATACCTTTTATTTTCACAATTTTTCCGGGCGTGTCTAATTTTCTGAAGTTTGTAACTGAATTCTTAACAAACGTAATTTTCTCCCCAGAATTCTCATACAGTAGCAGATCCCCCACAAGTAAACACGAGCAACCCCTAGTTTCTGGCAAAGAAATTCTCAAAAAAATTATTAAAGGAGGGCGTAAAAGTGAGTTTAGAAAACAAGGATTTATTAGAGATGTACAGAACTATGGTAAAAATTAGGTTTTTTGAGGAAGCAACAATCGATCTCTATAAGGAAGGTGCTATGCCGGGATTAGCTCATCCTTATATTGGAGAAGAAGCCATTGCTACAGGTGTATGCTATTACCTGAATGAGGATGACTATATTGTGAGTACCCACAGGGGGCACGGCCATCTAATCGCCAAAGGCGGAGACATAAAGAGAATGATGGCTGAGATATTAGGAAAAAAAGACGGATATTGTAAAGGGAAAGGCGGATCTATGCATATTGCAGATTTCAGCTTAGGGATACTGGGAGCTAATGGTATTGTTGGGGGAGGTTTTGCATTAGCTACTGGAGCTGGCCTTTCAATAAAAATGCGTAAGAGTAAGCAAGTTGTAGTATGCTTCTTTGGCGATGGTGCCACAAACCAGGGAACCTTTCATGAAGCGCTTAATTTAGCATCTATATGGAAGGTGCCCGTAATCTTTGTCTGTGAGAATAATGGTTATGCTATATCCCTTTCACAGAAGAAACACATGAATATAGAAAATATTGCAGATCGTGCTGTAAGTTACGGAATTCCTGGAGTAGTTGTTGACGGAAATGATGTTGCGAAAGTATATGAGGTTTTCTCTGAGGCAGCTGACCGTGCACGGGCAGGGGAAGGGCCTAATTTAATCGAGTGCAAAACATATAGGTGGACAGGGCATCACGTAGGAGACCCTGGAAACGGAATTGCTTATCGTACTGAAGAAGAGATGAATTCATGGAAAAAGAAATGCCCTATTGGCAGAGTTAGAAAGAAATTGCTTAATAGTAAATTCGTTACCGAAAAGGATTTAGAGAAGATCGAGCAGGAAATACGTGAAGAGGTTAAAGAAGCAGTTACATTTGCGAAAAATAGTCCGTTCCCAGATACCAGTGAAGTTTATGATGACCTGTTTGAATAATTTATGAGAAGGAGTGGTAATGATGAGAAAGATTAAATATGTTGAGGCTATAAGAGAAGCCCTGGCGGAAGAGATGAGGCGCGATGAAAGGGTATTTATATTAGGTGAAGATGTAGGGGTATTTGGCGGTATTTTCAAAACTACTTTAGAGTTGATTGATGAATTTGGTGAAGAGAGGGTTATTGATACACCTATTTCCGAAGCAGGGTTTATTGGTGCTTCTCTTGGAGCCGCAATTACAGGGATGCGACCTGTAGCCGAGTTAATGTTTTGTGATTTTTGTACTGTTGCTATGGACCAGATTGTCAATCAAATAGCCAAGATACACTATATGTTCGGCGGTCAGACCAAGGTTCCGATTGTTATTAGAACTAATATTGGGTCAGGCAGGTCTTCAGCAGCACAGCACTCACAGAGTTTACAGGCATGGTTTATGCATGTTCCGGGCTTAAAAGTAGTTTTACCATCTACTCCTTATGATGCAAAAGGGTTGCTGAAAACTGCTATTAGAGATGATAATCCTGTGATTTTCTTAGAGCATAAATTTTTATATCAAACTGTAGGAGAAGTACCTGAAGAAGATTATACAGTTCCTTTCGGTGTAGCTGACGTTAAAAGGGAAGGTAAAGACTTGACAATTGTGGCTACTTCTAAGATGGTGGTAGAGAGCCTAAAAGTAGCAGAGAAATTTGCAAAAGAAGGTATAGAAATTGAAGTTGTAGACCCCCGAACACTGGTTCCTTTGGATAAAAAAACAATCCTTAAATCAGTAAAAAAGACAGGCAGGGTTGTTATTGTGGATGAAGGCTGTAAGACAGCGGGTGTAGGTGCAGAACTTTCTGCAATGATTATGGAAGAAGGCTTTGACTATCTTGATACTCCTGTAGTAAGAGTTGCATCCTTAGATGTTCCGGTACCATTCAGTCCCCCGCTGGAAAAAGCTCAGATGCCTATGCTGGAAGATATAGAAAAGGCCGTTAGAAGTTTATTATAGAAAGGATGAATGCAACTTATGGCTACCAAGGTAATTATGCCCAAATTAGGGTTAACAATGGTTGAAGGTAAAGTGTTGAAGTGGTTGAAAAAGGAAGGGGATACTGTAAAAAAAGGTGAACCGCTGTTTGAAGTGGAAAGTGATAAATCCAGTTTTACCGTGGAAGCTCCTGCAGATGGTATATTAAGGGTAATACTTGCCGGAGAGGGTGAAACGGTACCCTGTACGCAAACAGTCGCTGTTATAGCGGAAGTGGATGAAGACATTTCTTCCCTCCTGGGGGAAGAACAGACAAGACCAGCAGAAGGTGAAAAAGAAAGTCCGCTTAATGTGTCTCACAATGTTTCTGCGTCTTCGCCTGTAAGTCATTCAGATAAGAAGGTGAAAATTTCGCCTAGGGCCAAAAAATTAGCAAAAGAACACAATATTGATTACACTCAGATAACCGGTACTGGTCCAAAAGGTCGTATTATTGAAAAAGACGTAAAGGCGTTCATAGAACGTCAAGCCAAGAACAAGATTACGCCTCTGGCTGCAAAAATAGCTCAAGAGAAAGATATTGACCTTACCACTGTTAAGGGCAGTGGTGTGAGCGGCCGTATATTTTCCACTGATCTACCGGTAGTAGGTACAGGTACCAGTATTGAAAGTAGAGTGAGTGCTACAAACCAAAAAGATATAACAGTAGTGCCTTATACAGGAATGAGGAAGGTTATTGGCGATAGATTGTCCCAAAGTAAGCTTACGGCGCCTCATGTATATTTTACCGTTTCCGTAGATATGACCAGAGCGAAAGAAGTGCGAACTTCCATTTATAAGATGAGTGAAGAAAAGATATCCTATACTGATATCATAGTGTATGCCACAGCCAGAGCTTTGTTGAAATATCCGGCTCTAAATGCTTCTCTAAATAACGATGAGATTATATACCATAATTATGTAAATATAGGTATAGCAGTAGCTATTGAAAATGGTCTAATTGTACCTGTTATTCGAGATGCTCATAGAAAGAGCTTAATTGAAATTTCCCATGAGGCTAAGAAATTGGTTCAAAAGGCTAGAGACCATAAATTGATGCCCGATGAATATAAGGGTAGTACATTCACTGTATCCAACTTAGGGATGACAGGAATAGAAGATTTTACAGCTATAATTAATCCTCCTGAGGTTGCTATACTGGCTGTTAGTGCAATTAAGAAAACGCCTGTAGTAAATGAAGAGACGGACGAAATTGAGATTAAACCTATGATGAATATAACCTTATCTGCCGATCACAGGGTTATTGACGGGATGGTTGCTGCAGAGTTCCTCAAAAAACTTAAGACCTATTTAGAAGAACCTTACTGCTTGTTGTAAAAAACTTGCTATAGGAAGGAAGAATGCTATGGCTACTAAGGTAATAATGCCTAAATTAGGGCTAACAATGGTTGAAGGCAAAATCATAAGATGGTTAAAAAAAGAAGGTGATGTAGTAAAAAAAGATGAGCCTTTACTAGAAGTTGAAAGTGATAAATCTACTTTTGCAGTAGAAGCACCTGTAGATGGTGTATTGAGAGCAATACTTGCTGAACAAGATGTGGTGCCTTGTGGAGAGACTATTGCTGTTATAGCAGGAACTGATGAAAACATTTCAGCACTTTTAGGTGGAGGACAAAAAACTTCTGTAAAAAAAGAAATGCTGTCAACACCAGTTAAAAGTAGTGATGCTGATTATGATATATCGGTGATTGGCGGAGGCCCGGGAGGTTATGTTGCTGCTATAAAGGCATCTCAATTAGGAGCTAGGGTAGTTCTCTTTGAAAAAGATGCATTAGGTGGTGTTTGCTTAAACAGGGGGTGTATACCTACCAAAACTTTACTAAAAAGCGTAAAAGCCCTAAAACAGCTGAAGAAATTCCAAGGTTTCGCTATAGATGGAATTGACCATCAAAATGCAAAGGTGAATTTCAGCAAGCTAAATAAAAGAAAAGAAGATGTTATAAGGCATTTAACCACAGGTGTAGCAGGATTGTTAAAGGCTAACGGAGTTACTGTGGTTAACGGGAACGCACAGATGAATGAGCAAGGAATAGTTGAAGCAAACGGCTTAACTTATAGGGCAAAAAATGTTATCATTGCTACCGGTTCTAAGCCTAAATTAATTCCGATTCCGGGTATAGATTCCCCATATGTAATTACAAGCGAACAAGCCTTATTCTTGGAAAAAGTACCAGAACAGGTTGTTATTTTAGGCGGAGGCGTTATTGGCATAGAGTTTGCTTTCATTTTCCGTGAATTAGGTGCTGAAGTAGCAGTAGTTGAAATGATGGATCGAATTCTGCCAGCCATTGATGAAGAAGTTGCCCTAGTGATTAGCAATGTGATGAAGAGTAGTGGCATAAATATTTACACTAGTTCGAAAGCAAAAGCTATTAAGGGCAATACATTGGTCTTTGAAAAAGACGGTAAAGAATATGAGCTAAACGGCGATAAAATTCTTGTGTCTGTCGGTAAAGCACCATGTTTTGACGGCATTGATGTTGATAAATTGGGAATTAAAACAGAAAAAGGTGCTATAGTTACTGATGCATCATTACGTACAAGCGTTCCAGGCATTTATGCCATCGGTGACGTAAATGGAAAACATATGCTCGCACATACTGCATCAGCAGAAGGTATAATAGCTGTAAAGAACATTTTAGGTAAACAAAGCAGGATGGATTATAGTACTGTACCTCAATGTGTTTATTCATTACCGGAAATTGCATCAGTAGGGTTAACTGAGCGCCAAGCAAGGAAATTACATGGAAATATAATTGTTGCTAAGTTTCCATTTAGTGCTAATGGAAAGGCTTTGATAGAGGATGAGACCACAGGGTTTGTTAAGGTAATAGCAAGTGAAAGATATAAAGAAATTTTAGGAGTTCATATAGTCGGACCTGATGCACCGAATATGATCTCTGAAGCAGTTCTGGCGATGAAATTAGAATGTACGGCCGATGAATTATCCGAGATAATTCATCCGCACCCAGCTATTTCAGAGTGCCTGCAGGAGGCATTTTATGCAGCGGCTTTTAAACCAATACATTATTTTTAGTTGCTAGTGTACCTAAGGAGGAGATTATATAAAGACAAGAGGACTGGAGAGAGGTTATTTTTATTAGACCGGAAGTTGAAGTTAAGGTCTAAGAGTAGAGTGGGAGGCAGGTTATTGAGGCTGATAGTGAGCCTTGCAGCCAGATTACCCTACAGGCAGGTTTCCGAGGTATTAGAGGAAGCTGGATATTCCTCGGTAAGTCATACAAGTGTTCATAATGAAGTAAAGTATTTTGGTCAAAAAGAAGCAGAAGAGCTGGAAGGTGAAGCCAGGGCATTATTCAATCATGCGAGAGAACCTGAGGGCAAGAAGAAGGAAGTATCCATATTCCTGAATCCGTGACAAAATGATAATGAAAAAGCTTGTACAAAAGAGAAAAATGTAGTAAAATGGAGTAAGGATAAAAAAAAAACCTAATTACGGGAATTCGCCCTGGGGGTTGGAGCCCTTTTGTCCAAAACAAAGCTAAAAGAGTGACTAAATGTCATGAAAATACACAAAATGCCCGAACCGGACATCAAAAATGGTGACATAGCCGCATCATATATCGGCTTACTCTGTCAGGGTAAAAATGACTTCGACAGCATTGAACCATTCCGGCAAGATCTGTTTTTTAGAATTGCTTTAGGTAACAAGAGAGTTCCTTACAGCCCAACCCGCTAGAGAATGGACATGGTCGGTAACAGCTGGAACCCCATTATACTGGAAGAATCGACTCGACTGCTCCGCAAAACCGGGGTGAAAATTACTACATGTCATAAAGATTTTGTAGCATTAGACATTGACGTATCTTGCTTTGACAACTCAGATACCAAAAAAGAAGGTGTATCCCGTACCTACAAAGGCTATGATGGCTATACCCCAATTTTCGCATACCTGGGTCAAGAAGGCTATGCGGTCAATACACAACTGCGGGAAGGAAAACAACATTGTCAGAAAGGCACTTCTGAATTTCTAGAAAAAAGCATCTGGTATTCTAAAACCATTATTGATAAACCTATACTGGTCAAGATGGATTCCGGCAATGACAGCATCGAAAACATCAAAGTATGCATAAAACAAGAAGCTGACTACATAAAAAAAGGGCAACCTTCACAAAGAAAACCCTGAAGGATAGCTCCAAATAGCCAAAGAGAAAGGCTATCTGTTCAGGAGCGAGAGGGGATATTTACTATGGAGACATTTTCTTTAAACACCCCCATATAGACCAACCACTGCGCATAGTTTTCAAGGTAACTGTTCAAACCATAGACGACCACGGGCAAATAAAACTTTTACCTGATATTGAAGTAAATACATATTATACTTCTTATACTTCCCTGAGCAACTCACTTGAAACCATTGATTCTTTTTATGTTAAGCATGGGACCAGCAAACAATTTCACAGTGAACTCAAGACCGACATGGACCTTGAGAGACTTCATTCTGGGAAATTTGAAACAAACAATCTTATTTTACATCTGCATGTTAGCCTACAACATCCTCCGCATAATGGGTCAAGAAAGCTTAAAAGAAAACGATGCTCCAATCAAAAGACAAGTGCAGCGAAAAAGGATACAAAAAGTTATTCAAAACCTGATTACTGTAGAAGTTAGGTTGATCTATCATGGAAGACGTTTCAGGTTAGGATTTGCAAAATACAGCCCATGGTTTAGAAACCTTCAGCGAGTCTATAAAGCTTTTGCATATTGAGGTTTAAAAACTGAAATTATACAAATAAAATCCTCTCTAAAAAACTGATTAGAGGGAGTAGGTTAATATTGCCCAAAAATCTCCTAGATTATAACATGAATGAACAGGATCAGGATAACTTAAAAATAGTTCCTTTTTAATAGACTTCTGTTAAATTTTAGTTAAGACTTAAGCAAAAGAGTATTAGCATTTGGTATATGCAGGAATAATTTCTATTTATAACCATATGCTTTTTATCTTGTCACGGATTCAGATAAACTGTTTGTTGACTTAGCACTAGTGTTGTATTGATAGGATAATATCATAAAAAAGGAGATGGTGAAAATGTCATTAAGAGAAGAAGCTTTAGCGCTTCATAGAGAAAAACAGGGTAAGATAGAGGTTATAAGTAAAGTAGAATTAAAAAATCAAAAGGATTTAAGTTTAATTTATACTCCAGGAGTAGCTGAACCATGTAAAGAGATATATAAAGATAAAGAAAATGCTTATCTTTATACAGCTAAGGGTAATCTGGTAGCTATAGTTTCATCTGGGACGGCTGTCTTGGGTTTAGGAGATATTGGACCTGAGGCTGCATTGCCAGTTATGGAGGGTAAAGCAGTTTTGTTCAAAACCTTTGCTGGAGTGGACGCTTTTCCCCTTTGTATTGGTGCAAAAAATGTAGATAAGATTGTTGAGTTTATAAAACTTCTGGAACCCACTTTTGCTGGTATTAATTTGGAAGATATAGCAGCTCCTGCTTGTTTTGAGATAGAAAAACGTTTAAAGAAAGAGACTAATATGATTATTTTTCATGATGACCAACATGGAACAGCAATTGTCGCTCTGGCAGGGCTAATAAATGCTCTCAAAATTGTCAATAAGGAGATTGATAAAATAAAAGTAGTTGTAAATGGAGCAGGTGCAGCAGCTATAGCAGTGACTAAATTGATGATAAATGCCGGGGTTAGAGATGTAATTATGTGTGATAGTAAGGGTATAATTTATGAAGGAAGAACAGAAGGAATGAATTTATATAAAGAGGAGATAGCTAAAATAACAAATAGAAAAAAATTAAAGGGTCAATTACAGGATGCAATAAAAGGTGCAGATGTATTTATTGGTTTATCAGTTGCGGGGGTACTAAGTAAAACCATGGTAGAATCCATGAATGATGATCCTATAATTTTTGCTATGGCCAATCCTATTCCTGAGATTATGCCCGAGGAAGCGCAAAAAGCAGGTGCTGTTGTTATAGCGACAGGTCGTTCCGATTTTCCAAACCAAATCAACAACGTGTTAGCCTTTCCCGGCGTATTCAGAGGAGCATTAGATGTTAGGGCAACAGACATAAACGAAGAAATGAAAATAGCAGCAGCCCATGCCATAGCAGAAATCATCACACAGGACGAACTCACAAAAGACTACATCATTCCTGCACCCTTTGACAAACGTGTGGTAGATTCAGTTGCAAAAGCAGTATCTGAGGCTGCCATTAAAAGCGGTGTAGCGAGGCAGGCTGAATAAGGGAAAACATTTAATGTCTTTTCAAGATAAAAGGGATAACATAAAACACCCCGTATGGGAAAGATTGTATAAAACTGCATATACCCTAGGGAAACCTTTTAGGTTGTTTAGAAGCACAAGGTGAAGGTAAAAAAATATATGGTTATTCATTTAACTCAGCAATTTTTTCTAGGTTAAAGTGCGTACTAAAAAACTCTTAAATTATACGCTTCATATCTAACAATTTAAACATTAACACTCAGCATAAATCAATTTTAGAAGTCAAAAGTCTTTATTTGCAAATAGACAGATTGGAAGAAAGCTGCTGAGTTAATAGAATAGATATATAAAAAGGTGGGAATGTTATCTTGGTGCATATAAAAATAACTCCTTATCTTAGAGAAACTTTTAATATTACAAAAGAAACCTTTGAAGTTGAACTGAAAGGGCAAGTTACTGTACACGATTTTCTAAAACAGATAGGAATAAAAAAACCCGAATATGTCCTTGTTGTAATAAATGGAAAAGCTTTGCCCAAAACCACACCCATTAAAGATGGAGATTGTATAGAAGTTCTGCCCGTGTTTGAAGGGGGATAAAAACTGAGAAAGGGGGCTTTTGAACATGCCTTTAGGTTACACAGGGAAAATTTTAAGAATTGATTTGAGCGATGGAAACATTAAAGAAGAAGAAAATATCGATGAGGTGTTTATGAGAAAGTATTTTGGCGGCAAAGGCTTTATAGGGTATTATCTTTTAAAAGAGGTCAATCCTGATATAGACCCCTTGAGCCCCGTCAACAAGCTCATATTTGCCACCGGAGTAATGACAGGTCTTCCCGTATCAGGCATGTGCAGATATGCTGTTGGAGCCAAATCACCCCTCACAGGAGGGTATGGTCAGGCTGAAGCAGGAGGATGGTGGGGCCCGGAACTCAAGATGGCCGGCTATGACGGCCTGATCATAGAAGGTAAAGCAGAAAAACCCGTTTACATCTATATCAAAGACAACGAAGTTAAGATAAAAGATGCATCCCACCTGTGGGGCAGGACAACAGATCAGGCCCAGAAGCTTATAAGGGAAGAGAACAAGGATAACAGGATACGCATAGCCCAGATAGGTCCTGCAGGCGAAAACATGGTTAACTATGCGTGCATAATCAATGAACTCAAACACGCCAATGGCAGGACGGGGATGGGAGCCGTGATGGGTTCCAAAAACCTAAAAGCTATAGCAGTGCGCGGGACTCAGAAGCTTCAGTTCAAAGACAAAGAAAAAATCCTTGGTATAGCCAGATGGTTCAGCGGATACTTCAAGGAAAATCCCCTTACATATGGTTTGTATAACTGGGGAACCTCAGGAGGATTGATGAACTTCAGCAAATCCGGGATTCTGCCTACTAGAAACTTCAGGGAAGGCAGTTTCGAGGGAGCTGAGAAAATATGGGGTAAAACCATGGCAGAGACCATTCTCAAAAAACGAGAAGGGTGTTATGCCTGTGCCATAAGGTGCAAACGGGTAGTAGAAGTAGACAGAGAAGACTTAAAGGTGGATCCAGAACTGGGTGGTCCTGAATACGAGACAATAGCATCCTTCGGGTCATTGTGTGGAATAGATGACTTAGAACTCATATCAAAAGCCAACGAACTGTGCAACAAATACACGCTGGATACCATTTCCACAGGGATGGTAATAGCCTTTGCAATGGAGTGTTATGAGAATGGTATAATAACCCAGCAGGATACTGGAGGCTTAAAACTCACCTTTGGAAACAAAGACGTAGTGCTCAAACTGATAGAAATGATAGCAAAACGCCAGGGTATAGGAGATATCCTGGCCATGGGCTCAAAAAGAGCTGCCAAGAAAATTGGCAAAGGCGCAGAACAATATGCCCTCACAGTAAAGAACCAGGAACTGCCCATGCATGAACCCAGAGGCAAGTATGGAGTGGGTCTTGCCTATGCATTATCCGACACCGGGGCAGACCACATGCAGGCTGCCCATGACACAATGTTTACCGAAGAAGGTGAAGTTTTAGACAGCATAAAACCTCTGGGAATATTAGAGCCAATAGATCCCTTTGACATAACACAGAAAAAAGTACGGGAATTCATGTATCTGCAGTTTTTGTGGAGTTTTTACAATATGGCGGGTATATGCGACTTTGCCGCTGTGCCTCGGGGTTCCATGTCTTTAGGGAAAGTAGTAGAATTAATGAGGGCAGCCACAGGCTGGAATGTAAGCCTGTGGGAGATGTTAAAGGCGGGTGAACGGGGTCTTACCATGAGCAGACTTTTCAACACAAGGTGTGGCATAGGAGCCCGGGAAGACAGGCTTCCCAGGAGGTTGCATCAGGCCCTTGAAGGAGGAACCCTTAAAGGTCAAAAAATTCCTGAAAAAGAATTCAAGCAGGCTATCAAAACTTACTATGCAATGATGGGCTGGGATAAAGAAACGGGAATACCC
>DFNM01000232.1 GCA_002376045.1 Firmicutes bacterium UBA3567 | reverse complement strand
CTATTGTTTCTCCATACATCCTGGACCAGTAGTAGAGAGACCTTTTGCGGTAGTTATCTCTGTTGTTTATCTGTACTTCTATATCTATCAGCTCTCCATCTCGGGTTTTTACTTTTATATCAAGTATGGATATTTTGTCTTCTTTGTATTCTTTATCATTGTATGGATTCAGATATATTATTTCTGTTATTTTTTCATCTTCTTTTAGCTTTAAAACGGAGTTTAATAGATGTATCAACAGCTTCCTGCTTTCTTTGAAACTGCCCGCAAATATTTGTTTGAATACGAAATCTACTATTGGTTCCATTAAGGGATATTGTACCATGGTGTTTTCCTCCTTTATGCTCTGCAGTTTTATTATATCATAAAACTGTATAAAATCGTATCTGAGGCGCCGTGTTGATAATGTAGGAAGGCATGATTATGTATCGATATATCGGGTGGGTGTATACATTTCAATTGTTAGTCCTACACATTTGCTCAATAAACTGAATGAATTCTTGTAGTTCTTTTTTTGTTATGCTTCTTTTTGCTGTTGTTTCGTAAGCTTAAAGGCACTGCAGCGTGGCAAAGCCCTTCACCTTTGACAGGGCCCTGGAACATTGTAAAATCAATAAAAATAGGTTTTGGATAGTTTTTTAGGAGGGCAATACTCTTTGTAATTATTTAAATTCATTCTTGATATCGCCATTTTTTTCCTTTATTTTAGTTAAAAAAAAAAAAGGAATTGTTAAAAGCTGTTCTCCCCACTATATGTATGTAAGAATGGTACATTTATTGCGCAACCATGGCAATGAAACGAAACATACTGCATCTGGTAATAAAAGAATAAAGGGGGAATCGAGCATACAGTGATGTGTGAGGCAAATAGTGGATTTTACTGCTGAATGCACCCACAGTTTTTAATGCCTCTTACATGGTTTTCAACAAACAATAACGGTTATGGCAGTTTATATGCCAGGGGGCTAACTGAGCAGTTTGGCTAATGCTTCAACTGCTTCAGCTTCATCTTCTCCCTCTGCGGTTATTTTAATGCTACAGCCGTATTTTGCTCCCAGTGTGAGGATCTCTATAATGCTTTTAGCATTAACCTTTTTGCCGTCTTTTTCGACGCTTATTCTGCTTTTAAAGGTGTTTGCTTTTTCAACAAATTCGGCAGCAGGCCGAGCGTGCAGTCCCAGTTTGTTTGATATTTTCACATTTCTTTGTATCATTTTCATCCTCCTCAATCTGCAGGAAAATCTGACCCCGCTTTAACTGCGGGGTCTTATTGTTAGCCAAGTTTACTGTATTTTTTTACATCCTCTGTTAATTTTTTAACTTCTTCCAGGTTTTTCCCGAAACTGGCTTCCAATGCAGCGACTACCGCTCCTTCAACAAAGGGGGCATCGGCTATAAGGGTAGTGGATTTTAAAGGCTCATCCAGATTTTCAATTGCAAGTTCCGTGCTGATAACAGCGCTTCCAAGGTCAACTAAAACCAGGACCCCATCTCCGCTATGTGTTTTTTCTATTTTTTGTTTAATCATCTGTGCATCCGTTCCCAGTCTGTTATCCGCTGTGCCCGCAGCAATATCTATCCTGACTTTGCCTTTCGTCATTTGCCCAATCAATTCCAGAGTGCCCTGAGCTATTTTGAGGCTGTGAGATACCAGCAGTATTCCAACCATGTTTTATACCCCCAGTTTACAGTCCTTTATTTTCAGTTATCCAGTCAACCACCGTTTTCAGCATCAGGTAACATGAGGTGGCACCGGGATCCTGATGGCCAAGGCTCCTCTCGCCGAGATAGCTGGCTCTGCCCTTCCTGGCAACTATTTTTTTGGTGTACTCCACTCCTTCCTTGGCAGCTTCAACCACTCTTTTAAGAGCAGCCGCTTCTCCTTCTTCTTTGTGTTTTTTTATCGCTTCAATGGCCGGTTCCAGGGAATCAATAATTGTTTTTTCTCCCCGTTGAGCTTTTCCTCTTAACTTAATACCCTCCAGGGCTGCCTCCAGCAGTGATATAAAGTCATCAAAATTCAATTCGGTTTTTGAACCCACAACCTGACCTGCTCTCATGAAAGCTGTACCGTAGAGGGGGCCTGAAGCACCTCCTACTGTTGATACGAGAGTCATTCCAGCGGTTTTCAATATGCTTCCACAATCTTTATCCTTCATTTGAGAAATCCTGTCAACCACTGCTTTGAACCCTTTGGACATGTTTATGCCGTGGTCGGCATCACCAATGGCGGAATCCAGTTGGGTTAAATAATCCTTGTTTTCAGCTATTTTTTCATTAATTTTTGTCAATATCTGAATAAGTTCCTGGGAATTAACCATTTTAATCGCGTTCCCTCCAATACCTGTATACTGTTAAACCTGCTTGAAAGCCGGGGTGTCTGCAGGAGCAGCCAAAAGCTCTTTTAATTCATCATCCAGTTTTAAGAGGGTAATGGATGCACCTGCCATTTCCAGCGAAGTCATGTATTCCCCTACATAGGTTCGATATATCCTGATTTTTTTCTGGCTGAGAATGCTGTTTACTTTTCTATTAACTATGAAGAGCTCCATCAGGGGAGTGCCTCCCAGGCCGTTTATCATAACAGCTACTTCATCACCAGAAGTCAGAGGAAGATCTTCCAGGATTTTCGACATTATGTGCTCAACTATCTCATTGGCCGGCTGAATTTTAGTCCTTTTGGTTCCCGGTTCACCGTGAATACCCATTCCTATTTCCATCTCTTCATCCCCTATGGTAAAGGTGGGTTTCCCTGCAGCAGGCACTATACATGGAGTCAAGGCCATACCCATGCTTCTTACGTTTTTTATGGTTTTTTCAGCTGCAGCCTTTACTTCTTCAAGGCTTCCACCGGCTTGAGCTTTTGCTCCTGCTATTTTGTGCACGAAAACTGTTCCCGCTATACCTCGCCGGCCTACTGTGTATGTGCTGTTTTCTACGGCAATATCATCATTAACTATTACCTGAGCCACATCAATACCCTCACCCTGAGCCATTTCGCCGGCCATTTCAAAATTCATTACATCTCCTGTGTAGTTCTTTATTACCAACAACACGCCCGCTCCCCCATTTACTGCTTTTATGGCTTCAAAAATCTGGTCGGGAGTCGGGGAAGTGAATACTGCTCCAGCCAC
>DFNM01000235.1:13814-23234 GCA_002376045.1 Firmicutes bacterium UBA3567 | reverse complement strand
TAATAACCGCAAATCCTCATCTCCCAGACCCAGTTTTTCAGATAGGCAGTTACCCCTGAAAAAGCCCTAGAACCAAGACCTTGTCAAAATATTGTCTTGAGTGCAATATTTTAACGAGGTCCTGCGTGGGTAACTAACTAACCTTCTAACTCCATACTCTAAGAACCTCTTTCGCTAAATTTTCCATACTCTAACAGCCTCTTCCGCTAAATTCTTCGATCTTCTACTTATTTCTTCAAATGTCCATTTGTCATAATTTAAGAGTTTTTTAGTTATTTGAAACTCGGATTTTTCATAATCTTTTTTCTTTTCATCAAACAGCCTATTAGACATACTAATGTTCCAGCTGCTTTTTATAATAGTAAGATTGCCTATCCTGTTAAGATTCTCCTTATGAAGAGCCATAATTTCTTCCTTTGTTTTGGATGTTTTTTGTTCCAAATACTTTACCCACTCACCATCCTTACTATTTAGTGTTCGAGGTAATATATGCTCTGTTTGAATATCTTTTATATTAATAACAGTTTCACCGGTGGGTTTTGATAATTTCCACAAAATATACTTTGTCCTAGTTTCATTTGGTCTGAAAAGTCTATTTTCAAAGTTCCTCTTGAAAATTTCATCGTCTATGTTATTTTTTATCTCTTGCAATAATTTCTTCTTTATGGTTTCTTTAAATTCTCCAGGTTGCTTATTACTTAACTCCATACAGAGTTCATTGTAGATTTGATCTAATCTTGATGTAGATTGCCCACAAATGCCCCACCTTATGTGAAAAATTTCTATCATTTCCATTATGTTAAATATATCATCTTCGGATATCTTTTCATTTTCTAATAAGTAGGGTATGACTTTTAAAAGTAAAGTAAAACTCGGAGACACTTCTACTAAATGCAGTTCTTGTAATTTTTTGTTAATCCTATCTTTCGAAAAATTACAATCAATAATTTTCTTGTATATTGTTGCATTGAAATTTAAGTTTTTTACGAAATCTTGTATGTTTTTAGGCTTTTCTTTTTCCAATTTTTTTCTTACTTCTTCATAAAGTCGCGATTCAGAAACTTTTCCTTTGTAAGTAGATAATACGTACCTTCTTATGAATTTTACAGGTTCTTTATTCCTAATTTTTTCATACATTTCATTCCATTGGCTTATAGTCTCCTTAAAAATATCTTCATTGAATGAAACTTTCATTAGCAGAAAGTTCTTTATCAGGTCTGCTGCAGATAATTCCAAACCTCTATCGTTCAGTGTCTCAAATAATCTGAAAGCATTGAAATGATTAAAGGCATTAATGTGTACAATAGAAATATTATTCAGTAAAACTTTCCACAAATCTTTCCATATATCCCCATTGTTGCTCTTGTTTTTAAAATATTCGTAACATTCAAAAATTGAGCAATTATACTTCCTCGGCTTTCCTTCTAAAACTCGCTGAAATGCGTCGTTGTCTAATTCCCCAAGTTGAAATTTCGGAACCTCTCTTCGTTTGTCACTTTCCAATTCTTTCGCGAAAAGAAATGTTTCCGTTAAATGGGATGATACGGAATCATTTCCTTTTTCCTCAGCAATGTCTCTAATAGCAGAAAGCCAGATTAATACGGTAGCTAGTCTCTGTTGCCCATCTACCACTTGGAAATAATTTACTCCTAATCTGTGTTCTCCTTCAGGTACTACAACTATAGATCCAAGAAAATGCACATCAGTAGTCTCAAGTCTATTTATGTCCTCAAACAAGTTCTCCCATTGATCTCTGGTCCATGCATAAGGTCTTTGATAAAGAGGTACTTTATATGCTTCTTGGGCGTTTGAAAGTAGTGCTTGCAATTTTACTTCTTTTGCCTCTATAAATGCCATATTATTACCTCCTTGTTTTCAAGATGTTATTTCAAATCCATTATATAACAAAATATTAATATTTTCCATTTTTTATATATTTTCATTCCATGTATAATGACCCCATAAGGGAGTTTACACATAGTTAACGGAGGAATTACATCCGCTCATCCAGAATATAAAAACAGGAGGTATTGAGGATGAGCGTAAATGAAACTAAAAAACGTAAACGCTGGACTGTCAAAGCTAAAATGGATATAGTCCTTGAGGGTCTAAAGGGTCAGGAAACTATTGCCGAACTTTGCAGGCGCACTGGTATTAGTCAGTCAATGTACTATGAGTGGAAGATATTTTCCTTAACCACGGCCTTGAAGGTTTAAAACACGGTGGTAAGTCTGGCAGGGAGAAAGCCCTGGAAGAAGAACTCAAGGAAGCCTAACGTGCATTGGATAGAATGGCCATGGAGAACCAAAAAGAACAATAGTTCCGCCTTTTATCCCGCCATTCACTTCATTTAAACCGGGGCTTCCCGGTGGGATAGTTAAAATTTTATCTTCTAAAAAAGCAGTATGTGTGTTATTCTATAGTTGATGCATCAATCAAAATAGTGGGAGAAGATGATATGCCTACAAGATTTAGTTTCTGGATTCCCTTTATGCTGATTGGTTTCGGCCATTTTTTTGTTGACTACTACATGAATTTGCTGCCCATGATCATGCCTGATATCGCAGTTAGACTCGGTTTTTCCATGGGCTATGCAGGCCTGGTTTTCACCCTTCAGTCGATAACATCTTCATGGCTGCAGCCTGTAGTTGGTTTCTGGGGAGACCGGTTTAAAAGCAAATACTTTTTGCCCTTTTCGATCTTCTGGCTGGGGGCATTAACTACATCCGTTGGCCTGATGAATGCTTACTGGCAGGTTTTAGCGGTCTGCAGCCTCGGTGCTCTGGGTTCGGCGGTATACCATCCCCTCGGCTCTGTAGCTATTTCCTCTATTTCTGAGAAAAACAGGAGCCTGCTGATGTCCCTTTACATAATGATGGGTACTCTGGGTATGAGTCTGGCTCCCATCACCACTATCAGGGTTGTGCACAGGGCAGGCCTTGAAGGCCTGCCCTATCTGGCTATTCCTGGTCTGGTTGTAACTTTATTAATTGTTCACACAAGAAACAGCAAAAAAAAATCAAAATCTATAAAACAACCTGATGTAAAAAAAGAGTTGCCTGCCATTTCTGTTTCAATACTCCCAATACTATTTGTCCTTATACTGGATATGGGAATGAGACAATTCGTCATGCGGTCCCTCACTACATTTCTCCCTTATTATTATGAGTTTCTGGGTTACCCCGATTCTTATTCAGCAAACATTCTGTCTGGTTTTTTGATAGCTCAAAGCATAGGTGGAATTATATTTGGATATATTTCGGATCGTAAAGGTTTTAGAGCAACTCTGATAATATCCTTCATTGCTGCTATAGTCAGCACAGCCGGGTTTTTCTTCACCACAGGAGTTTCATCAGCAGTTATGCTGCTTGCCGCAGGAGCAGCCCTTCAGGGCCCTCTGCCCAGTTCCCTTGTTTTTGCTCAGGATATAGCACCGAAAAGCAAAAACCTGGCATCAGGCTTAATGATGGGTCTGAGCTTCGGAATCGGAAGTTTTGGAAGCCTTTATACCGGCATTGTTTCAGATATGCTGCAGCAGAACATCATCCTGGCCCTCGGCAGCAACCTGATCTTTCTGGTAGTTTCGGCCGGGCTGGTAATATACCTGGCTAACCACGCCTTAATAAAGAGAGCCTCTTGCACATCTGCTGCATGATAACTTTAAAACGCATATTTCGCATACTTAGTCTTAGATTTGGTGTTTATTCTAGGCTTTGAGTGAGGATGTGCAGGAGCTGCCTGCTGATACTGGATAGATATGTTTTATATGTTTTAAATTAAAAAATGTTACAGTTTTTTAATAAATATTGACACATTATGTTAAATATTATAAAATTTTGCATAACTCGTGATTTCAGAAGGATATCCAGTGATCTACCTGAACACCACATTTATCAGGCGGGGCCGGGCAATACCCGCAAAAGCCTCTGTAGCAGGCCTTTATTTCAGAAATTTTCAGATTAAAAAATAAAGAGGAGGGAGAAACAAATTGGATAGCTTGCTTGCATTAACAGTAGTATGTATTATTTTCGCTATCGGTGATTTTGTATCAGTCAAAACAAAAGCTATTTTTTCTATGTTGTTTGTATCATCGGTAATATTCATGATTGGTTTCTGGACAGGTTTGCCAACTACGATTTTTCAAGATGCTGCTTTAATTAAAATAGGAATTGTTTTAGTAGCATTATTGATCACCCATATGGGAACCCTTATGGGTATTAAAGAACTGATTCAACAATGGAAAACGGTTATTATCGCCCTCGGTGCCGTTGCAGGGATAGGTATATTTCTGCTTCTAATTGGAAGCCTGATTTTGGGAAGAGAAACTGCCATTGCTGCAGCCCCACCGATAGCAGGGGGAATAGTGGCTGCATTGATAGTTAGTGAAGCCGCTAAAGCAAAAGGCCTGGAAACTATTGTTGTATTCGCTACATTGCTGGTGGTCGTTCAGGGATTTTTTGGATATCCGGTAGCATCTTTTTGTTTGAGCAAGGAAGCTCGAAGATTGTCTCGTCTCTTTAAAGAAAAGGGCCTTCCTTTACAAAATGAAGCTTCTGCAGAGATGGGTACAACAGCTTCAGAAGCCACGGTAAAACCCAAATACCGCATTGTTCCTGAATTGCCGAAAGACCTTCAAACACCTTTTGTTTTAATCGCCAAGCTTTCTATAGGTGCATTTATAGCCTTTAAGCTTGCTGCCCTCACAAATAATGTAATCAATAAATACGTTGTGTGTTTAATAGTAGGAATTGTACTCAGGGAAATCGGTTTTCTTGAAAAAAACATTATGACAAAGGCCAATGCTTTTGGTTTAGGAATGGTAGCACTTATGGCAGTAGTTTTTGCAAACTTAACCAAAGCAACCCCTGAAATGGTAGTTTCTTTACTGTGGCCTTTATTCTGCAGTTTAATCTTAGGGCTTTTAGCAATTTTAATTTTTAGCAGCATATTGGGAAAATTACTGGGTTACAGCTTCGAAATGGCTATATCAATAGGGGTTTCTGCTTTATTCGGATTCCCGGGAACTTATATTATTTCTAATGAGGTTGCAAATGCTGTTGGCGAAACTGAAGAAGAAAAGAAAGCCATCTTAAGTGAGATTTTGCCCAAGATGCTGGTAGCAGGTTTTACCACTGTTACAACAACTTCCGTAATTCTTGCAGGTATTATGGCCAAAATGCTGTAAATGTAGAAAAAAGGAGAGAGCAACATGGGAAAATTGACTTTTTTAAAAGGGGCTACTCTAATCACTGGAACCGGTAAAGCCCCTATTGAAAATGGAGGCTTGTTGATTGACGGAAAAACTATAAAAAAGATCGGTAGAACAGAAGAAATCCAGATAAATGAGGATATTAAAGTCGTAGATGTGTCCGGTAAGACAATCATGCCTGGAATGATCAACTGCCATGTCCACATCATTATGGAACCCGTTGGTAACCCCTTCGATTTGCTCATCAAAGAATCTCATACAAAAACCGCCATGCGGGGAGCAGCTAATCTTAAAAAACATTTAAAGTCCGGTGTAACCTATTTCCGCGATATGGGAGGTTACCAGTTTATCGATATCGAACTAAAAAAATGTCTTGCTGAAGGTTTGATAGAGGGGCCTGATTTTTTGGTTAGTGGTAAGGTGTTAACCATGACCGGAGGCCATGGGTATCCCATGGGCAGGGAATGCGATGGTGTGGATGAGGTAAGAAAAGCTGCCCGTGAACAGCTTAAAGCCGGAGCTGATGTAATCAAGATAATGGCAACAGGGGGTGTAATGACACCAGGAGTCGAACCCGGTTCTCCCCAGCTTACCAGAGAAGAAATCCAGGTAGCTGTTGAAGAAGCTCACAAAGCCGGTAAAAAAACCGCCACCCATGCCCAGGGAACAACAGGCATCAAGAACGCTGTGCTGGCAGGCATAGATTCCGTTGAACACGGGATTTTCCTGGATGATGAAGTCATCGAAATGATGGTGGAACGGGGTGTATACCTTGTACCAACCCTTGTGGCTCCATACTTCATTATAAAGCACGGTGTTGATGGAGGAATCCCTGAATATGCTGTAGAAAAATCAAAACGTGTCATGGAAAGCCATCTTGAAAGCTTCAGAAAGGCATACAGGGCAGGGGTGAAGATAGCCATGGGAACTGATGCCGGGACACCCTTCAACTACCATGATAAAAGCGCCCATGAGCTCAAACTAATGGTAGAAGCCGGAATGACGCCCATGGATGCCATTCTTTCTACAACAAAAGTGGCAGCAGAGCTTCTGGGAATACATGATAACTACGGAACCCTTGAAGAGGGTAAAGTTGCAGATTTCCTCGTGCTTAAGGAAAACCCCCTCAACAACATAGAAACGCTTCTGGATGTTGAAGCGGTGTACAAAAATGGCAAACTGGTGGAATAAAAAGAAATTAAGCAGGAGGTAGGGATGGATTTCTCTACCTCTTTATCCGTTCTTTAATTGCTAATACACACTTCAAAATTCCTTGTTTTTATAAATTCTTATGGAGATGATAACCGATAGAAAAACGATCAAAATTATTTTTCTGCCTTCTTTAATGCATCTTCAACTGCTTTTTTAATTCCTTCACTCGTTCTAGTTGCACCTCTGTTATATCATCAACTTCTAATGATTGGGTTTCTATAATCATTTCAGGAATAACAGCAAAGGGTTCTTCATAAAAACCACGTGATTCATTATGAGAAATAATTTTAATATCGACGATTTTGTCATTTTTAATTGTAACCGCTACAGTAAGATCAGGACGATATCCATTAGCTACCCCTATGAAGCTTCCATCCTCATCATATTTACTGTCCAATTTTTCTTCATTTTCTAACCACATTATTTTCTTCTGTTTTGTTATTATCGGTAGCCACTGTTTCTGAATTCTATTCTTTGTTATCAGTTGCTCCTGGAACTTCTGTTTAAACATCACTATCCTCTTTTTCAACAGTTGCTTCTTCTTTTTCTAATTCTGTTTTCGTCGTGCTATCTTCTGATATATCAATACTATGTGTTTCCAAATATTTTATTTGCTCATCTGAAAGATTTGCCCGTTCTTTCAAAATCTCAACTGCAGGCAATGGCAAACAAGTATCCTCACTCAAATCATATGGAAGTCCCTTGTATAATGCAACAAATAACCTTACAGAACCTGTACCAATCTCTTTTCCTTCTTCTTCTAAATACCCATATATCTCTTTAAGTTCCTTGCATTGAAAATTTGCAACATCTTCATCTGCTGGCAACCCAAATGCTTTTTGTAAATCTTCAAGAGGTATTTCAAAATACTTCGCAATATCAGAAAATCTATATGATCCCCTTATATCTTCCGGATTATATTCACCTGCAAATTCTCCTGTTTTAATCTTTATAGGAATTTTTAAAGATTCTGTCCTCCAATATCCAGTAATTTTTGCCAGTTCAATCCCGCTGAATACAATCAGAAAAATAATTATTGCAATAGAAATAGATTTCATCTTCATAATTATTCACCACCTTTAGTTGCAAATTGAACAGTACCCGCAACAGGACAAGCATATTCAGATGTACACTTTAAACAAGATATACATTGATGGTTTCTTACTACTCTAGATTTTGAAACCGTAATGTTCATCGGACAGGCCCTGTCACAGGCACCGCACGAAATACAGGTAGATGGATTTCTTTTGATTTTAAATATTCTAAAAGTATTGAAAATCCCCAAAAGTGCTCCATAAGGACATAAGTATTTGCACCAGGGTCTTTCAACAAACAGAGAAGCAAGAATTATAATCCCCAATACAATCAAACCGCCAATAGCAACCTCACCTGTCCAAAAATTAAATAATGTATAATAAGGGTCAAAATTCCAAAATACTAAATATCCTAATGTTGCAGTCTTATAAATAATTAATGCCAGCATACCATATCTCAAATATCTCAAATATTTGTCATATTTATTTGGAATAAAGTTGTTGTATCTCTTTTTAAAAATTTTCTTCCCAATTTTACCAAACCACTCTTGAAACGAACCAAGGGGGCATATCCAACCGCAAAATAATGGACCAAATCCAACTGCAAGTATAAACATAATAAACATCAAGACAAAAGAAGATTCATGTATCTTTTTCACAAACATTCCAGTAGTAACGAATTTATAAATACTAACGACTCCTCCAAAAGGACAAATGGCATGAAGGGATGCAGATGATAACCAGGAAATTCCTTTTCCGCTTTCCTCCAAAGCATGATTAATTACAATTAGTCCTACCAAAGTAAAAAAGAATATCTGCACAAACAATCTTATGTAACCCTTTTCCTTTGTTTTAACCCCTTTTACCGTTTGATTTGATTTTGCCACAATGCACCAACTCCACATTATTTTTTATCGGGGAACTATTTGAAAATTCAAACAGTTCCCCGATAACAAGCAGCAAACATTTTTGCCTATCTTCTGCCAAATCCTCTACCAAAGTCTCTTCCATGATGAAAATTTTTCTTATAACTAAAACCATACTGGAAATGATCCCCATTTCCTATTTTGCTTCTATACCCAAATCCCTTGTCATCTAAACCTTTTCCAAAGCCTATCCCGTATTTTTGTCCTAAATGCTGTTCTCCTGGTCCATTACATTCATGTTCTTTGATTGCTCTTATCAATTCATCAGCTCGTTCTCGTGTAATCAGCCCTTTTTTAACGCGATCCTCTATAATCGCTATTCTATTACTTAACATCGTCTCTTCGAATTCAGCCAATTTCCCTGCTTCTGCAGCTAACTGCCCAAAGGTTTTATCGGTGCCTCTTTGTATATAAGCTTCCTCTACTGTTATACCTACCAAATCAGCATAAATCTCTGCCGGTGATTTTACCACTTCTGCTGCAAATGCAGTAGTTCCAAACAAAGCAAATGCAAGCACTCCCAAAACTAATAATTTTTTTGTTCCTTTCATTTTAACAACCTCCTTAAAAAGTTTTTTTGATTTTGTACTTTAATTATAATTTGCACTTGTGGAGAAATTATGAAGATTTTGTGAAGAAATTATGAAAATATTTATTAGACCGTGACAGGAGACGGTTCTCTGTCACGGTTTTATCCTGTAAACTATTCCCCTGTTTACACCCAGTAAATTTGCAATCTGTCTTATGGATAAATTTGAATCTTGTCTTAGTTGTCTTATTAATTCATTCCTCATGGTTATGTTGGCCCTGGCATTTAATGTGTCTTTAGTCAGGTTGTGAACTTTCAAAAAATTTACTATAAACTCTTTAGCTTCCTTCTGACTTGAAATAGTATACCTGTTATTTGTATCTTCCTTGTATTCAAGAAAGACATCATCATTCTTCTGGAGAGTGTATTCGGCGAGTATTTTAATTGCTTGATCCTCATTTGTAGAAAAAAGCTCCAGAATTACCCTTCTTTCAATAATACCCCTGTTAT
>DFNM01000235.1:0-13421 GCA_002376045.1 Firmicutes bacterium UBA3567 | reverse complement strand
TCCTTTATTTTTGCTTTGACAGGATTGTTGTGTATGTAACGAATAGCTGCCAACAGGTATTTTTCATCCTCTATCACTTCACTTTTAAATCGATCCTGAAACACGTGACCAACCCTGTCATATTTTTTATTAAAATAATACGCATAACTGACATTAATTCTTTTCATTATTCTGGATATCTCATCTTTCTCTTCTTTGATGAGTAGATGTGCATGGTCATCCATTAGACAATATGCATATAAAGAAAATTCATTTTGTTTTTTCTTATCTCAAAGGATTTCCAAAAATTTTGTCCTGTCTTCATCATCTAAAAAAATGTTTTTCTTTTCGTTCCCTCTTATCATAACATGATAAACCTTAGTTTTGCTTATTTTCCTCCTCTGCCTTGGCATATTTCCATCCTTCCACTCAACAAAAGTTAATGTCAATGATTATGACCCAAAAAAGGAAGAAAAATCACCAGTTCAAAAATGTAAAATAATTAAAATTGCGTAACAAAGAACCGTCCCCTGTCACTACTGCCTGACTGCTAAATATATGTGAATTCCTTTGCCTGGTTAGCTTGTATCCATCCCGAGCAATGAAGCTGGCCGGTGTAGAAGTTATTGAGCCGGACAAGCCTATTTAACCAACTCACATATCTCTTTAGATAAAGTTTGTGAGATATATTAGCTTAGCCCTTAACCAACTGTTTTAGAGAAGAACCAAGAAATCAACTAGGAGGTAGGGATGGTTTTCTCTACCTCCTTATCCGTTCTTTAATTGCTAATACTGACTTCAAAATTCTTTGTTTTTATAAATTCTTATGGATATAACAGCCGATGCAAAAACAATCAAAAGCACTAAAGTCATGATAAGCCCTGTCAACATCCACTCCGGCACACTGGTTAAAAACGTATAAAGGCTTTGCACAATTGGATTATCCTTGTTTTCAATCAGCCAGTTGCTCACAGTGCTGGGTCCAAAGAATGCAAGCATAAATAGCACAATGTTACCGATTTTAAAAAAAGATCCGCCAAACTTTAGATACAGTGGATAATAAATCGCCATTAAAATACTGACACTTGTAAAAGCAATGAGTATATCAGATATATTAATAAGCCTGCTGACTTAAACAAAAAAGTGGTAGAGTTCATTCTCTACCACCCGGATTGATCTGGTAACATCAGCCGGTTGTGCTTGCTACTACAGTGCTAGATGAAAACAATCCCCGGCATTAATTGTAATTCCTTCTGTATCAGACCGGCTATTCTCTACAGGTTGTAAGCAGATAAATATCCCTTTTGCTGCTCAGGTGTTGCCCCCCCTGGCAGCCGTGAGACAGGCTTCAGGCCAAACCATGCTTCCTTTGAATACACCTGATAGCAGCTTCACTGCTCTGCTCGTTTTACCCCTTTTGATGCTTTGAAACGCTTACAAAAGATTTTTACCGGCTTTCCCCTTCTAAAATCACATTCAGAATCTTGATATCTTCATTGAATATTACCAGGTCTGCATCTTTACCTACCTCGATACTGCCTTTTTTACAGGACAAACCTACAGCCCGTGCGGGGTTTAATGTTGCCATGCGCACAGCATCATGAAGGGCTACACCTACCATGTAGACCATGTTGTAGACAGCTTTGTTTAAGGTAAGTGTAGAACCAGCCAAAGTCCCCTCCGCAAGCCTTGCTTCACCGTTTCTCACGATAACACTCTGACCCCCCAGAGTATACTCTCCATCCGAAAGCCCGCAGGCCATCATGGCATCGGAAATGAGGACAATTCGATCCACACCCTTGGCTTTCACCACAAGTCTCATGGCGGCGGGATGCAGATGTATACCGTCGCATATCATCTCACAGACAACCCTGTCATCGGTGAGAACAGCCCCAACGATTCCAGGCTCTCTGTGGGAAAAGCTCCTCATGCCGTTAAACATATGGGTAACCTGGGTAATGCCCCGTTCTATTCCCTTTTTTGCCTCAGTATATGTAGCATCTGTGTGGCCGGCAGATACGGTTATACCCCGGCTTTTTAGGAATGTTATTGCCTGCAGGGCACCAGGAAGTTCCGGAGCAATGGCCACTACCTTTATGGTGTTTTCGGATATTTCGATAATATCCTTTAATTCGCCCACATCAGGATTTTTGAGGTGTTCTGGAGGTTGGGCACCCTTTTTTGAGATTGAAAAGTAAGGGCCTTCAAGATAAATGCCCAAAAGCTTGGCTTTGATGTGCTTTCCCGGATTTGATTCTTTTTTAATGTTTTGCGTTTTTATATATTCTGCTGCATTTTCTACGGCTTTTCTTATATCCTCTGCTGATGCGGTCATAGTAGTGGCCAGAAATCCAGTAACTCCGTTTTTTATGTGAAAATGAGCTATAGCATCCAGAGCTTCAAAATTTGCCTCCATGACATCTCGTCCAAAATTGCCGTGATTATGGATATCAATAAATCCCGGAGAAAGGTAGTTCCCTTCAGCATCTATGACCTTATCAAAATTCTTCTCCGAAAATTCTCCGCTTTTTCGAATATCGACAATTTTACAGTTCTCGATCGAAACTGCATAGTTCTCAAGGATTTCGAAAGGTGTGACTACACGGGCATTTTTAACAAGAATTTTCAAGTTGAATCGCTCCTTTTTTCTATAATCGTTATATTACATTTACTTATTTCTACAGTTTCCCATTGCAAAAAACGTTTTTGACTTTAATATTCATATATTTTAACACCTTTTACTACTCTATTTATTCTTCCCTCAGGATTTGGATTGTCCGGCGTTATTCCTAAATTCAAAGATTTGTAAAATGCCAGCATCTGAGCATAAATTATATATAAAAGACTTAAATATGATCCATCTATATCTTTAAAATCTTCTTTTAATGTAAAAATATAATTTACACCCTCTATGTTCCGTTCTTCTGACAAAAATACTGCAATTTGTCTATTTCCAGGCTCATTTACTATTTCCTTTATAAGGTCTATATCGTATCGTTGTGTATATGGGTGATTAGAAACAAAGAATCCTAATAATGTTGTGTTATTAATAGCAGCCTTTGGTCCATGTCTAAATCCCAGACATGTATTGAAGCTTGTATTTACAATCCCATTTGATAGTTCCAAAGATTTTAAAGCCGCTTCTTTCGCACATCCCTTCAAATCACTGCTGCCCAAGAATATAAGTCTGTCATAGCCGTTTTTTGATATCTTTTCTATATTTGAAGAATCATCAGTCAAAATCCTTTCTGCCTCAGAAGCCAGTTTTTTAAATAATGCTTTTTTGTTTTCTATCTCGTTTATATGAGGCAGCATTAAATCTGTTAGGAGCATGCACGTAAAGCTGCTTGTCATAGCAAAGCCTGCATCATTGGCTTCTTCTGGCATAAATATATTCAGATGATTTTTTTTGGCATTTGTATACTTCGCCAAATCGCCTTCCTTATTACACATGATATTTAAGAAATAAACATTTTTTATAAGCTTCTCTGCAAGGGTAATAGTAGCAAGGCTCTCCGGGCTGTTACCCGACCTTGCATGGGATATTAAGAGTGTAGGTCTATCCTGGTATAAGAAATCTTCTGGAGCTGCTACTATATCAGTAGTATCAATGGCTTCTACTTCTACCCCCAGCATCCTTTTTAGATATCCTTTGCTGCTCTCACCCACAAAAGCAGAAGTCCCTGCTCCTGCTAGGATAATTTTTATATCTTTCTGGTTACGAATATTATTTAAAAATGCAGTAAGGTCATTTTTTTTCCCTAAAAGTATTTGATATAGTTTCATCCATACCCCTGGTTGCTGTCGAATCTCTTTTGCCGTTACTAAACCTCCGCTTTTTCTTAACTGTACTTCGGTATACCCCAACAGCATAAGTTAACCTCCTCAAAGCAACTTGTATATACTGTTAGAAATTTTAAAAAGCCAATTCTCTATATCTTGGAAGATTTTTCTTTTTAGTATTTATATTTCTTCTATAATAACACGAGGTTTTATATGATGTATATCTTCTATTGTTATAAATCCAGTCTTGTAGTACATCGCATTAGATGCACCACATGCTGTCGCAAGTGCAGCCGCTTCCTTAATCGTGAGGCCTCTTTTTATTCCTACAGCCATACCGGCTACATATGCATCTCCCGAACCAACAGGGCTTACTACTTTTATCCTGGGAGGTGTCACCTTATATATCCCCTCATCACACGCTATCACCGCTCCTTCTTGCCCCAAGGATATACAAACCACTTTAATTCCTGACTTGTAAAGCTTTATCGCTGCTTTTTTTATGTCGTTTAAATTTGTTAATTTTTTATTAACTAAGATTTCTGTTTCCTCTAAGTTTGGTTTTATCATGAATGGTTTAGCCTTGCTCCCGTGTAAAAGATATTCTCCGCTTGTATCTAAAATAAATTTTGAATCGTATTTTCGAGAAATATTTATTAATTCAGCATAAACATCTACAGGAACCCCTCTCGGCAGACTACCTGAAGCTATTATAATTCTATGAGTTTTTGATAAACCTTCATATAGGGCTAATAATCTTCCTATCTCCGCTTGAGCTATTGTAGGACCTTTTTCCAGAATTTCTGTCCATGTCTTTAATACGGAATCTATTACGGCAATACATGTACGAGTTTCTTGTGGTATTTTAATAAAATTACAGCTGACGTTTATTTTCCAAAGTGCATCTTCTATAAATTCTCCTGCCTTCCCACCCAAGAAACCTGTGGCTGTAACATTCTCACCTAATATCCTTATAACTTTAGTCACATTTATACCTTTTCCTCCAGCCACACTGATTTCTTCCTTTGCCCTGTATACCTTACCTGCTTGAAAGTTATCAATTCTGTAACTTCTATCAATTGATGGATTAAGTGTTACTGTCAGTATCATGCTTTGCCTCCGCTGCCAAAAAGTGTTATCTTTTTTTTGACAACATCCACTACTTCTTTTTCACCGGCTGAAAAGTATTTCCTGGGATCATTTTCTTCGGGATTCTCTTTAAATACTCTTTTTATAGCATTAGCAAATGCAACCTTTAATTCCGTAGCAATGTTTATCTTGCTTATACCGAGTTCTATCGCTTTTCTGATATGACCATCGGGAACACCCGATGCACCGTGTAATACCAGGGGGACATCTACCAAATTATGTATTTTCTTTAATCTATCAAAATCAAGTTTTACTTCCCCTTTGTATAAACCATGAGCTGTACCAATAGCTATAGCCAGCGTGTCTACCCCTGTTTTTTCAACAAAATGCGGTACCATTTCAGGGTCAGTGAATGTGCTTTTGTCTTCATTAACATACATGTCATCTTCTACACCAGCTATACTACCCAATTCAGCCTCTACTGTAACTCCTACTGAATGCGCCAATTCGACTACTTTTTTTGTAAGCACGATATTTTCTTCATAGGGAAGATGTGAACCATCTATCATTATAGAAGTATAACCGGCTCTTATACATTTTACTGCCAATTCAAATGAATTGCCATGGTCAAGATGAAGGATTATTGGTATGTTGTATTTTGCAGCTGCAGCTTTTGCTGCAGCTGCAAAAAAATCTTCGCCAATATGCTTTATCGTGCTGGGAGTTGTTTGCAAAATTACTGGAGATTGCTTTTCATGGGCTGCTCTTACAACAGCTTTTAGTGTTTCAATATTGTAAACATTAAATGCTCCCACAGCATATCCATTTATCATGGCATCTCTTAACACAAACACCGAATTCACAAGCCCCACTTTAATTTCTCCTTTACCCATTATAGTATTTAATACGAGGTTTATAGCGTTCCACCAGTTCATCGTTTTTATTTAGTGAAACATCTAAATTAGCACTGATGAAAATAGGTGGTTCTATACCTTGAGCCTGAAGATTTGCAGCCATTTGGACAAACAACGCATTTAAAATGGTTGCGTTAGTAATAGTGGTAGTTGGCCCTACTTTTTGTGATAAACCTTCCAGTTTAATAATCGCATCTCCTTCAGGCCCAGCATTATCAATTACAATATCAGCTACTTCAAAAAGGCGCTTGCCGCTAGAATGCTTAGAACTTACCCTTTTACTATAATCCATCGAAGTAATACCAATAACTGTCAATCCTTTCTCTTTTGCGGCTAAAGCTATTTCGATAGGGGTTGGATTGCGACCAGAATTTGATATAACTATAGCTACCTCTCCAGGTCTGGCATCATGATTATTAAAAATGATTCGTCCATAACCTTCCAGTTTCTCAAGAGCACTGCCTTTTTTCGGACCATTATGCGGAAAAAGCCCTTCATCAAAAATTGGACTTATACAACCCGGTTGACCAGCGCGGAACCATGTTTCTAGAGATAATATTTGAGTATGACCTGCACCAAAAATATGAATTAACCCCCCAGAAGCCACAACTTTTGTTATGACTTTAACAGCCCGTTCCATTGCTTCACGCTGATTATTCCAAATTCTATCTAACATATTTTGAATCTCTTCAAAATAGCTCTTTGCATATCGCATAAAAAAACCTCCATAAATTACATTTTTCTTTCCAGAACAACATTTATCTATGTTATTTTAAACCATTCGGCGGCCCTAATAAGGCCGTCGAATGTATAGTAAATATCTACATAAAATTAATTCAAATTCAACTTGGCCCCAAGCCAAAAACAATTCCAATTAGTCGGATAAGCGCACCTATAAAAATCCCATCAGGCACAACAAAACCTACACCAGCAGCTCCTAGTGCTGCCAAATCTCCAAATAGTTGAATTTTATAAGCCCAACTTGAAAGAATAAAACCAGCAAAGGACCAGAAGAAACCACCAAATATTGCCCCTCGTCGTCCTGCAACGCTATTTGCAAAGATAGCTCCAGCCCCACTAGCAAAGAACGCTACAATCATACTAGGAATCGGAATGGGCCATTTAACAATCCATAAAAGGGCAATAGCTGCTGCCTGTGCTACAGTTCCTACTATTAATCCAATTATTAATGAGTTTGGCGCATAAGGAAAGATAACGGGAACATCCAGTGCTGGCTTTGCTCCAGGAACAATTTTTAGTGCAATACCTTGAAAAGCTGGAACAACTTCGGCAATAAACATACGCACACCTTGAAGCAGTACCAAAACTCCTGCAGTAAATCCAAGTGCTTTAAGTAAAGTAAAAAGCATATAGTTTTGTCCGTTACTCAAGTTATTCTCAACATACTCTGGACCTGCAATTAATGCAGCAGGAATTGCAATAATTAAAAGGATAATAGACATTGATATTGCCATATCCCTGAAAAAGCTCCATTGGTCGGAAACTTTGACATTTTCCGCGCTGTCTTCAGCATTACCTAATGGCTTAGCAAGTATAGCACCTAATACATTAAGCAGTGTTTGGCCGTGACCGAAAGCAATATCATCGGAATTGGTAATCTTACGCATAAAAGGTTGAGCAAGGGCAGGAAATATTGTTGTATATAATCCTTGGATAATCGAGCCAATAATGATGATATAGGTGCTTGACAGACCTAGAGAGTAGAGCGAAATTGCCCACATACCAGCATGAATCCATAACATATGTCCGGTGAGATATATGTATTTCCAGGGAGTAATACGGGCTAATAAAACATTTAATAAAAATCCAAAGGCCAAGATTAAAGCAGTCTCTTTTCCTAATTTAGCGGCTACCGAACCTACAACCAACTCATCAAATGGTACAAACCCTTCTAATTTAAATGCTTGCATAAACATATCAGTTATCGGTCCAAGAGCTCCTACAATTGCTCCAGCACCCACACCTATAATCAAAAACCCCAAGATAGTCTTAAGGGTACCATTGATTACCTCTGTAGCAGTTTTTTTCTGAACAATTAAACCTATTAACGCTACTACACCAACAACAATAGCAGGAGTGCTAAAAAACTCCACAATAAACTTAAGCATCAATTACCCTCCTCAAAAAAATGATTTTCCACCCACTTTTCATCTCATTAATTCCTTTACCACCGGTATTAATTTGTTTTCAATTTCTTGTTTGTTTGTTAAATTATCAATCAATATTACTCGGGCATTAAAACCCGTTAAATGCTTTTCCATATCACGAGGTGCAACGATTATATCAGCCGCCTGTCCTTTAGCACTGCCTAAATCCCATGCTTGTAATTCGGCTTTTATGCTATGCTTCCTTAACAGTTCGTCTATTGCCATCTTCATCATAAGACTAGTTCCAAAACCCATACCGCAAAGGGTAACAATACGCAAATAATCACCCCCTAAAGCCCATTATCTTGATAAATTTAATTTATTAATGCCAATACTTTATCAACCGTTCTAACATTTTTAATTTTATCAACAATTCTCATGGAACCTAGTAATTCTACCAGTTGTGATAAAGCTTTAAGATGAGTGGAATTATCAATCGCTCCAAAGCAAACAACCACACTAACAGGATTATTTTTTGAATGTCCAAACTCCACTGACTTCTTGAGAGTTATCAAACTCATACAAACCTGTTTCACACCATCTTCGGGCCTTGCATGAGGCATTGCTATGCCCGGTGCTATGACGATGTAGGGGCCTATTTCTTTTACATTTCTTACCATGGCATCCACATATCTTGGTTCTACAAACCCATTTTTTACTAATATATCACCTCCTATCCTTACGGCTTCTTCCCAATTTTTTGCATCTACATTCAGTTTTATCGTTTTTTCTGTCAGTAGGTCTTTTAACAATGGTTGTACAACTCCCTTCAAACCCTTATTGCTAGGTATGTTCAGATATTTTGCTAAATCATTTACCAAACCAGAACGGCACCCAATTTTGCAATGTTTCTGTATAATTTTGAGTATTTCTTCTAAATAAACGGTTTTATTATTCATTTTATTTGTGACATCTTTTGCAGGCAGACAGCGCTCAATAAGCCGCCTTATTCTAACAATGTCTTCTCTAGGCAGAAGAGGATTAACCAGAACTTCAGGAACATTATCACCGGGAATAGGAACCGTTGAGACTATTAAATCCACTTTGTTTTTTGAAAGCATCTCTTTTACCCGGTGACTTGCAACACTACCCACTATTTCGACGCCATTAAATTCAGCCTTTATCCTGGACGATAGGAGTTTTGTAGTGCCTACACCGGTACCGCACACCACTAAAATTCTGCAAACCGCTTTGTTCTTTGCCTTATTTCTTTCTAGTGCTGCTCCAAAATGAACGGTGATAAATCCGATTTCTTCATCGTTAATCTTACTGCCGACAAACTCTTCTAGGGCTCTCAAGCTTTTTTTGACAACTTGAAAAATCTGTGAATAGTTTTCCTTCACTTCATCTAAAATCGGATTTTTTAAGGGCAGGTCGTGCTTCAATCGGTATATGGTAGGACCGAGATGCTCCATAAGACCTTTGTAAAGTTCATTATCTGCTGAAAAATCAACTCCCATCTTGCTTTGAACACTTTCAATGATCTTTGCCGTCACTACTTGCAGTTTTACCCAGTTTTCCTTGACCCAGGTATTTGTAGCAGTCACCTTTCCGCCCAAAAGATGAACTGTAATGTATCCTATTTCGTCAATGGGAATTTTTATACTAAAATGTCTTTCTAGTTTTTGAGCAATCCTGGATGCCACTGCAAATTCCTTAGTAAATTTTAGACTTGCCAGTTCATCTTTGGGTATGTTAATATTTCTACCAATCTGTATCCTTTTTATGGCTAAAGCTATGTGAATTACTAACTCCGAATAAGCTCCATCAGAAAAAACTGTTTCCATCTGCCGTTCCGCCATCCGAATGGTTTCTTCGATAACCCCTATATCCAAATCTTCGAATAACTTTTTTATCTGTTGGTCCATGACCACATTTATCTGCCGACTAAGGGGAGTTTTTATTATTTTAAGAGCTTTTTCAATCTCCATGTTGTCTGTTAAAAGCGCAACAACCGCTTTCCTCAGGTCTTTTTCACTGCCTTCTATCTTAATACCGTATCGAGGGGATGATTTGAGCTTAAGGTTATACCGAGTCAACCAGACTTTAACTTTTCTTAAATCATTTATAATCGTACCACGGCTGACGGACAGTATTTCTGTTAAGTATTCAATAGTGATATAGTTTTCGGCCTGCAGCAATTCAATTAATATGGCATTTTGCCTTTCTCGGGGAGTTAGTATATAGTTATAGCTGTTTATGTTTGAAATTAACGTTAACACTTCATTTTTTTGTTCCGATGACCCAACAAATTTTATACCTGCATTGGGCTTTCTACTCAATTGCGGTAATTGATTGTGTCTTAAAAATTCATCGATTTTATCCAAATCATATCGTATTGTCCTTGCAGATACACCAAGCATTAAAGCTAAATCAGAAATTTTTATGGGTTTTTCAGCAGAAATAAGTTTACAGAGAAGCTGCGCGCACCTCTCATCCATGTAAATCAAAATCACCTCTTTCTAATTTTATTTTAGAATAGTTTAACTGTTGGGAAAAGTTTAACATATTTCAAGGTTAATGTGGCAAAATTGTACTATATGTGAAAAACTCCCAACGGTAGATAAAAATACTAATTTGAGGGAACAAAAATCCTTCTATCTGATAATAGCTTATGTACCAAGGCTGGCTGTTTCAGCCTGGCTCCCACATTGGCTGAGCAGGCTGCCATTCAAGCTCCGGCAGACTTTTTGTCCTGTTCTGCATCTATGCATCAAAGGACGGCCTCGGACATCCTGTCCTCGGGCCCGCCTCCACCCTCGGCTTCGCTAGCCATGGTTAGCCCCTTGAATCAAGGCACTGTACTGACACCTGACACCAAGGCAGCGAACCTGGTAGCCGGTGAAGTGTTAACTGAAGCCGGGGAGAAACTTGAAGGGGCTTATGTGAGGTTATATTGATAATTCCGGTGATACACCAGTCCTGCTGAATGAAACACATACCAACCAATTTGGGCAGCATGTTTTTGTTGCTTCCTCACTATTTTGTGTGGGTTTATAGATATATTTCATATATACTTATCCAATTTTGTTTCCAGTTATGGTATATTTTAGTGTAGAATAACTGGGAAGGATGATAGCATTATGTTTAATAATGTTCTACTATTTACGAAGGCATTAGGACTGCAGGACCCCTGGCGGATTGATAAGGTTGAGCTTGATGCAGACAAAGGCCGGTTGGACCTTTATATATCCCGGAAAAGAGGCAGCAGACATCCCTGTCCTGAGTGCGGGGTCAAATGCAGTGTCCATGATACTGTAAAACGCACCTGGAGGCATCTGAACTTCTTTCAATACCGTGCTTACATCCACTGTGATGTTCCCCGGGTCAATTGCAAGGCTCATGGGGTAAAACAGGTGGTAGTGCCGTGGTCCCGGCCGAGTTCTGGATTTACCATGCTGTTTGAGGCGTTGATCATTGAACTTGCCAAAGCCATGCCGGTCAATACCCTTGCCAATTTGGTAGGAGAACATGATGCAAGGATATGGCGGGTTATCAAGCACTACGTAGAAGAGGCTCGAAAGGAGGAAGATTTCAGTAATGTCGTCAATGTTGGTATTGATGAAACCTCCAGCAGACGAGGCCACAATTATGTAAGTGTCTTTGTTGACCTGGATGAATTCAGGGTAATCTATGCCACAGAAGGCAAGGACGCTTCCACAGTGGACTCCTTCAAGGAGGATTTTGAGGCCCATGGGGAGATTCCGATAAAGTGGAGAATATCTGCTGTGACATGTCGCCAGCTTTCATTAAGGGAGTGGAAGAAAACTTTGCTGAAGCTCACATTACCTTTGACAAGTTCCATGTTATGAAAAGGCTCAACGAAGTCGTGGACCAGGTGAGACGGATGGAGCAGCAGGAGAATGAGCTTCTTAAAAACACCCGTTACCTATGGCTTCGCAACCCGAAGAATCTGACCAGGAACCAAAAGGTAAAGTTAGGGTCCCTCTCCAGAATGAACCTTAAAACCGTATGGGCCTACAACATAAAAATGAGCCTGAAAGAGTTTTGGGAGATACCTGATTTAGAAACAGCCGTCCAATACCTTAAAAAGTGGTATTTCTGGGCTACCCACAGCCGTCTCGAGCCCATCAAGGAAGCTGCTTACTTTATCAAAAGGCACTGGTATGGAATCATCCAGTATATCATCACCAGAATAAACAATGGGATACTCGAAGGTATCAACAGTCTTATCCAGGCCACCAAGAGGAAAGCCAGGGGATATCGGAATACCGACAACCTCATTAGTATCATTTATCTGACCTGCGGAAACCTTAGGATGGGCCTATCCAGAGCATTCATATAAAAAAGCCCCGAAGCATTGCTTTTGCCGTATCATTCAATACCCGGAAAAAAAGATAAAGAAAACCGGAAAAAGAAAAAAAAAAAGCGGCCTTGCCGTACCACGACCAGCGGAGCTCTTCTCCGTTGTCAAGCCCGGAGCGTAGCGGAGTTCATTTTAGGCTTGACAACTATGGCAAGTGGTATAATGAAAATGCTTTTTTCTTGGTTTTGGAGGTGGCGGAAAAAGCCTTCGGCATTCCCATAAATGTTAATTATTAACATATACATTACCCACACAAAATAGCGAAGAGCCAAATAATATTTACTCCGAGAACGCCCTTGTATATGGCTATGTAATTGATTCATACAAAAAATTTATACATAATGCCTGTGTGAGTTTTCTCCATCAAAACAATAAAGAAATAGGTTATATATATAGTTCTGAGGAAGGTTTTTATTCTTATGGTGGAATCAAATTAAACTGTATAATAAAAATCATTGTCAGAAAACCGGGTTACAGAGATTATGTAAGCAATTTCCTAAATATATGTATATGTATAAGAAGGTTTGAGTTTAATGTTTGTTTAAAACAATCACCTGTATTTAATAAAACCATAATTTCCGGTCATTTAGTAGGTGAAAACAATAATCCTTTAGAAGGTATTCTCATCTATTTATTGAATTATAGCTGTGGCAACAAAAAAATGGTATACAAAGCTACAAATTCAAATCCTTACGGGCAGTTTGTTTTCACAGAAATACCGAAGGGTAAGTACGATATTTTTATAAATGACCCGAACTTTAATATGTACCGTAAATCTATTGAAATTACTAAAACAGATGAAATTATTGATATGGATATAAAGCTCTATAAAAGAAATACGGAGACAAAGATAACCGGGCAAATTTAGGATAATGCTGGCAAATTAATTCCAAATGCTGTAGTAGTATTATACATGGTTGAAGAAAATAAAAGACTCATTCCGGTTAGATATACTATGAGTGATAAAGAAGGAAAATATGTTTTTACAAATATTTCTTATAACAACTATATAGTGAAGGCCAAACTGTAGCCGGCTGCCAAGCCGATATATCGGAACACCAGAGCCAGTTCTTTTGTTTCTGCCCTGAAAACAACTTATGTACCGAGCCGACCATTCCGGCTTGGCTCCGGTGATTCTTACGGACCACCCGACACTCAATT
>DFNM01000130.1 GCA_002376045.1 Firmicutes bacterium UBA3567 | reverse complement strand
AAATACTCATACCGCATCTACTATATCAGTTGCTGAACATACAGTAACATTAATGCTAGCTTTAGCCAAAAATATTTTGAATGCAGATAGTGAACTAAGACGAGGTAATTATGCGATTAAAAACAAACTTGGGTGTACCGATTTAGAAAATAAAACTCTAGGTATTATAGGTGCAGGGAAAATTGGATTAGAAGTAGCAAAAAAATGCAAATATGGATTTAATATGAATGTAATAGCATATGATCCATATATAAATATAGAAAAAGCTAAAGAAATAGGAATAAAAGTAGTAGATACTCTTGATGAACTATTAGAAAATGCAGATTATGTTTCTCTACATGTACCATTAACCGAAAAAACGAAATATATGATTGGTGTAAAAGAATTAAAGAAAATGAAAAAGACTGCCTTCCTTATAAACTGCGGTAGAGGAGCACTAGTTAAAGAAGATGATTTGATAAAAGCACTGGAAAATGGGGATATTGCTGGAGCGGGTATAGATGTTTTTGAAAAAGAGCCACCGGAAAAAGATAATCCACTTTTCAAAATGAAACAAGTTGTAGTAACACCACACTCTGCATCTTTGACAGTTGAATCAATGATTAAAATGGCAGTAGGAGCAGCTGAACAAGTTGTGCAAGTGTTAAAAGGAGAAAAACCCAAGTATATAGTCAACAAAGATTTATGTAAATAAAAGGGAGGGATTTAAGATTGTGAATATGACAAATAACTTATTTGATTTAACAGGCGAAGTTGCAATAGTTACGGGAGGAGCAAAAGGTATTGGTAAAGGGATAGCGAAGGGGCTTGCTGAATACGGGGCAAAGGTAGTTATATTTGATATCGATGCCGAAAGCGCAAATGAGACAGTAGAAGAGATCAAAAAAATGGGAGGCTATGCTGTATTTAAAAAGGTAGATGTAACAAAGACGGATGAAGTTAACAAAGCAGTTTCTGAGGTATTAGATGAATTTGGAAAAATAGATATTTTAGTTAATAATGCGGGAACTGTAGTAAGAAAATCCGTACTGGATACAACGGATCAAGATTGGGATAAGGTTATCAATCTGAATTTAAAAGGTGCATTTTTATGTGCTCGAGCAGTAGGACCTTCTATGATTAAACGGAGAAAAGGGAAGATTATAAATATTGGTTCTGTTTCCAGTTTTTTAGGCCATCCTGACCACGCGGCTTATGGGGCTAGTAAAGGAGGGATTCGTATATTAACGAAAGTATTAGCAGTAGAATGGGGTAAATATGGTATAAACGTGAATGGTATTGCTCCGGGCTATGTTAAAACTCCAATGACTGAAGATTATTTACGAGTTAAAAGAAACTATGAATCTATAGTAAGTAAAATACCTCTAAACAGAGTAGCGGTACCGGAAGATTTAATAGGGCCAGTTGTTTTTCTTGCATCAAAAGCTTCGGATTATATTTCAGGCCATATGTTGTTAGTAGATGGAGGAAGAACGGCTGATTAATAGGTGAAGCTTTTAGGAATAATTATTAAAAAGCAAACAATATTGATCTCTGTTCATTTAATAAAATAATTTGTTTATTATTGTGTGTTAAATTGCTATTTTTATTTTGTTGATAGGGAGGTCCTAAATGAAAACTTTTAAGATAAGTACAGGTAAAGAAGTTTTAAAATTTCAAATTCCTCAAAACTTTTCATATGAAATATTGGAACCTAATAAAGTTACCCCCCTCAGAAACCTAAAAGAAGCTACAAAGGAATCATTAATGAATCCTATAGCTTCACCAAAATTAAGAAAATTAGCAAAACCAGGGCAGAAAATATCGATAATAATATGTGATAATACCAGATATGTCCCTGTGAAAGTAATTATTCCAGAAGTAATTAATGAGTTGATAAATGCGGGTGTTTCAAAAAAAGATATTACTATTATAATAGCCACCGGAACCCATAGACCTATGACAAAAAAAGAAATAGTTGAAATGTTAAGCAGAGAGATTGTTGATACAATTAAAGTAATTAATCATGATGCTTATGATAAAGAAAATTTAATATTTCTAGGAAAATCAAAAAAGTTGTCTATTCCCATAACATTAAATAAGACTGTCGTTGAATCTGATATAAGAATAGGAATTGGAGTAGTAGAGCCTCATCTTTTTGCAGGATATAGTGGTGGAGTAAAAATTTTATCAGTTGGAGTTGCTGGTCGTCAGACCATTGCAGAAACTCATAATGCAAAAATATTAGAGCATCCCCAAACAAAGTTGGGTGATATTAGAAATAACATATTTAGAGAATTTTTAAATGAAGTTGCAACTTTAGTTAAATTGGATTTTATAGTAAATGTTATACAAGATGAGGTTAAAAGACCTGTAAAAATATTTGCAGGCAATTCAATTATAGCTTATGAAGAGGCCGTAAAAGCAGCTAAAAACATATATGAAGTTAAGGCATCAAAAAAAGCAGATGTGGTTATCACAGTTCCTAAGTATCCAAAAACAATCAATCTATACCAAGCAACTAGGGCAGCCAACAGTGTTATATTTGGAGAAGAACCTTTAGTTAGAAAGGGAGGAATAGTAATTATACCAGCTCGATGTGAGGATGGCATAGGAGGAGATAAATTCTACAATGATCTAGCCAGTGTATCTGATCCTTATGAAGTTATACAGAGGGGAAGAGTTGAAGGATTTCCTCCAGAAGGTCACAAGCCTTTTAATATAGCAAGGATGATGCAGCACTGTAAGTTGATTATAACAGATACTGACATAGAAAAGGAAAAAATCGAAGCAATGCATTTTTCGTATGAAGAAAGTATATCATCGGCATTAAAAAAAGTAAGCATGAACAACTCATCCTTACATGTAATGATTCTACCTGATGGGTGTATTACAATACCCAGATTTAACATTTAGTTAAAAAAGCAAAAAGAGCAAGTAATAAGTAAAAAATCTTATTAATAGCCGGATAAAAAATAAGATAGGGAGGTCAAAATGGAAAAAGTAGTAAAAAATTTAGAATTTAACAAACTAAAATTTAAAACAAAAAGCGAGGCTGTTTATTTGGAATTGCGAGAAAAAATTATAAATGGTGAACTTCAACCTAATACACCTCTGGTAACTCATAAAATAGCGAAAGAATTTGGTGTGAGTGAAACTCCGGTACGAGAAGCTATAAAAAGACTTAAAAGTGAGGGGTTGGTTGAAATAATTCCCCATTCCGGTATTAGAGTATCTATTCCTTCTGTAAAAGAATTTGAAGAAATATTACAGGTACGACTAACACTAGAAAGTTTAGCAACTAGGTTATGTGTGAATAATATTTCTCAAGAAGGTTTAAAACAACTTCAAAATTTAATGGATAAATTGCAAATAAGTAAAGATAAAGATATAGATAAATATGGAATATTAGACAAAAAATTCCATACGCTAATTTATAAAAATTGTGGCAATGATTATTTATTTAAATTAATTATTGATTTATGGAATAAAACCGAACGAACAAGATCTATATTTAAGTTGTTTCCTACTCAAATGGATATTTCCTTGCAAGAACATAAGAAATTAGTTGAATTAATTGCTAAAGGTGATGATCAAGGCGCGAGTGAACTAATAGAAAAGCATAGAAAAAGAACCTTTGATAGACTATTAAAACACTTTAAGAAGTATTGTAACAAGATAGCTATTAAATAAACGGATAACTATCAAAAAATCAAAAAAGATTCCACTGCAAAAAGTTATGTTTACAAAAATAATGGTATGTTTATACAATCTTATAAACCTCAAAGTTTATTTTTATGAATTTTTATGAATATTTATAAGCTCAGATTATTAAAAAGTGTTTTTTTGCAATGGAATAAGAAAGCATTTTGGATAAAGATTTGTTCAAAATTATCAATTATTATATATATTATTATATATATTTCAAATATATGATAACCAAATATTACTTGTTTGAACAAAAAGTTTTAAAGGGTTATCTGACGCTACAAAGAAAAGAAAGGATAGGTGAGAAAAAATGAAAGCTGTAGTAAAGAAAAAAAGAGAATATGGTTATGTTGAAGTTACCGAGGTGCCCGAACCCAAAATTGAAAATAGTAATGATGTGCTTATAGAGGTAAAAAGCGCTGCTATTTGTGGTAGTGATCTTCATGCTTATGAATATCTTCCAAGTTATGAGTTTATGAAGATACCTATTATTCTTGGTCATGAATTTAGTGGAATAGTAAAACAAGTGGGTAAAAATGTAAAAAATTTCAAACCTGGTGACTATGTTATGGGTGAATCAAACAAGTATTGTGGAGAATGTGAAAACTGTAGAATAGGAAAAACCAATATATGTTATAACTCTCAAATGAGAGGAATAGTTACAGATGGGGTAATGGCTGAAATGGTAAAGATAGACGAGAAGTTTTTGCATAAAATACCAGAAGGCTTATCATTTAATGATGCAGCTGCAGCTCAACCTTGTAGTATTAGCATCCATGCAGTTATTGATAATTGCATTATAACACCAGGTGATAATGTTGTAGTATTTGGCCCAGGTATAATTGGGCAGGTAGCAGCTCAACTGGCAAGAGCTCAAGGAGCGGATAAAATCATTATAGTTGGAACAAATGAAGATGAAAAAATAAGATTACCTATTGCGAGAAAAGATGGTTTTTTAACTGTGAATATTCAAAAAGATGACATACTAGAAAAGATAAAAAAAATAACAGGAAGCCCTTGGGTTGATGTAGTGTTAGAGTGTTCAGGTGCTCCAAAAGCATTGCAAACTGCAACACGGATAATAAAAAAAGGTGGATTTCTTACAATTATTAGTATTTACGGAAAAAATGTAGACTTACCTGTTACAAATCTTGTTAGGAATGAAATAAACCTTAGAACTAGTTATACATCCACATGGAAAAACTACGAGCAAGCACTTAATTTTTTAAGTTGTGGAATAATTAATGTTGGACCGCTATGCAAAACTTATAAATTTGATGACGCGTTAAATGCTTTTAAAGATGCTCTAAATAAGGATGTTTTAAAACCTATTTTAAGTCTATAAAAATCAAACGAGATAGATCAGATGAGGGATTACAACCGTCTATATATTCTAGAGTTTATTTAATGGAGGGGAAACATAGCTAAAAAACCTTATCGAAGTAGTAATATTGTGGATGATATTGAACGAGCTGGAATGCGGGCACATCTTAAGGCCTGCGGTTGATTAGATAATGAATTTAGTAAACTCTTTATAGGAGTCGTAAATTCTTTTAACGAAATGCATCCAAGACATAAGTAGCTACGAGAAATAGCTTAGGCTGCAAAAGATGGTATCCGAATGGGGGGGAAGAGTACCTTTTGAATTTAATACAATTAGTATTTGTGATGGGATTACTCAGGGTCATACAGGAATGTGTTTGTACTACCTAGTAGAGAGCTAATTGTGGATACTATTGAAACAATGGTTGAAGCTCAGCAACTTGGCGGATTAGTGTTAACTTCGTCTTGTGATAAAATTATTCCAGGCATGTAGATGCCTATTGGTAGACTCAATATTCCTACTATCATTGTTACCCGTGGACCGATGATGCCGGGTAAGTTCCAAGGTAGAGATTTGGCTATTTAAGAGATAAGAGAAGCAATAGGAGTATTTAAAAAAGGGAAAAGACTCCAGGAGAGTTTAAGGAAATGGAGGACGGTATTTATCCGACAGCAGGCTCTTGTTCCATGATGAGAACTGCTAATACGATGGCATGTTTAACAGAAGTTTTAGGATTAACGGTGCCTGGGTGTTCTACTACCCATGCTGTCCATTCTAAAAAATTTAGGGAAGCCAAACAAAGTGGAATACAAGTAGTAGAGTTAGCTACGAAAGGTATCAAGCCAAGAGATATAATAACAAGGGAATTTTTTACCAATGCTATAGTGGCCACCATGGCTATAAACGGTTCCACTAATACTTTATTGCACTTACCAGCGATAGCTCATGAGTTTGGTTTTACTATTAAAGAAGAAGACTTTGAAAAAATTTCCCGAAAAACTCCATATCTTGTTAATGTTAAACCCTCCGGTCAATATACTTTATTCGATTTTGATTTAGTAGGTAGCATATTTGCTCTTTTGAAGGAATGGGTGAAAAATATTTTAATATAGATGTCCAAACAGTATCTAAAAACGTGGTGTAATTATCAAAATAGGAATACTAAAGTAATTACTATACTGAAACAACCATTACATTGCTCTTCTTAAAGGAAACCTAGCGCCAGAAGATGCAGTAGTTAAGCAGTCAGCGGTTAGTCGAGAGATGATGATCTATTCTGGCCCAGCCCGGGTGTTTAACTCCCAAGAAGAAGCAACTGAGGAAATGCTTGCTGGTAAAATAAAAAAGGTGATGTGATTGTTGTTCGTTATGAATGGCCAAAAGGTGGGCCTGGAATGCGAAAGTTGTTAGTAGTCATATTGGTTTTGATGGGTCTCGGTCTAGGTAATAGTACAGCACTAATTACTGATGGTCGGTTTTCTAGAGCAATATGATGAGGTATTACCTCTTAAGGGTTATGCTCTGGATATAGGGCGGGGCACTATCCATAAAAAGCAAATATTAAAGCTTGAAACATCAGTGTTATCTAGATTCACCATATGACTGGTAGAGGCAGGTCAGTGATAAGACAATACATAGGAAGAAATAAACCTATCACCGGATTTAATTAAAGGATATTGTGATAGCTGAAAAGTTTTTTAATTATTTTGAAGGGAGAATTAAACTTCTATGAATAACCGGTATATATTAGGACAGATATCCTAAATGTAAATATTATTATGATGGAGGGAGGAATACAGAATGGAAAAAAAAGAGGTTATATTTTTAAGGAATGATAATGATATTGAGAGACTTAGGGAGATATACCTTAAAAAGTTATCTAAGCCTAAACTGACTTCTGAAAGGGCTCGTATTATTACAAAAGCCTATAAAGAAACCGAAGGAGAACCAATGACAATAAGAAGGGCCAAAGCTCTTAGAAAAATATTAAGTGAAATGACTATATATATACAACAATGGGATCTTATCGTTGGAAATCTAGGTCCTGAACCAGTATCTGTTCCAGTTTATCCTGAAGGTGCCGTTGACTTTATCTTAAACCAATTGGATACGTTTAATACAAGAGAGGGAGATAAATTCGAAGTTACAGAGGATGTGAAAAAAGAACTAAGGGAAACCTTGTCATGGTGGAAAGGAAAGACTTTAAAGGAATACGCATTATCAATAACTCCTGAGGAAGTTAAAGAAGCAAATGATGCAGGGCTATTTACCTATGAGAATATGTTAACTGGTGGTATTGGTCACTTTGTACCAAGTTACGAAAAAATTTTGCACTGGGGTATTGAAGGCATAGAAAAGACTATAAAGGATAAAATAAGCTCCCTTAACTTGGAAGATCCAGAAGACTTTCAGAAAAATATATTCTATAAAGCGTGTTTGATTGTGTGTGATGGAGTCAAGATTTACGCTAAGAGGTATGCAAATAAGGCAAGAGAATTAGCTGAAAAATGCAATGATACCCAGAGGAAAAAGGAACTTTTACAAATGGCAGAAATTTGTGAACACGTACCTGCCAAGCCAGCTAGAACCTTCTGGGAAGCGTTACAAGCTGTATGGTTTACCCATGTAATTTGTTATATTGACTCCAACGGATATGCGGTTACATTGGGAAGAATGGATCAATATCTTTATCCATATTACAAGAGAGATGTAAAAGAGGGTAGATTCACAAGAGAAGATGCAAAAAGATTACTTATTAGTTTTTGGTTTAAATGCAGTGATATACTCAAATTATACAGTAATGCAGCGGCACAAGTATATGCCGGATTTCCAGTAAGTCAATGCCCAGAGTTAGGAGGGTTAACTCCTTTGGGAGAAGATGCCACAAACGAACTTTCGGAATTGATTTTAGAGGTTGAAGAGAAAGTGAGGCTGCCTCAACCTGATATAGCCGTACTGTGGTCGAATAAAATGAAAGATACCTTTTTGATTAAAGCAGCTAAGGTTGTTAGAAAGAATAATAAGCCTAAGTTTTTCAATAAACACATAGGAATTAAAGCATTGATTAATGCAGGAGTACCCATGGAAGAAGCAAGAAAAGATTGGGTATTTGTTGGTTGTGTTGAAAATTCAGTTGCTGGTAAAACATGGGGATGGCACAATGCAGGGTATTATAATATAGCAAAGAGTCTTGAACTAGTATTAAATAATGGGGTAGATCCAATGACAGGAAAACAATTGGGCCCTGCTACTGGAGACCCCACGAAATTTAAATCGATTGATAAGTTTATAAAAGCATTCAAAGAACAGGCAGCTCATACTGTTAAAATGTTAGTTAAAGGTGTTCATGCTGTTGAAATAACTCATAGAGAAATATGGCCGGAAATATGGGAATCCATTTTAGTAGATGATTGTCTAGAAAAAGGTGTAGATGTGCATCACGGTGGAGCACGTTATAATTTTAGTGGAATTCAAGCTGTTGGATTAGCGACAGTCGTAGATTCTTTGATGGCAATAAATAAATTTAAATTCGAGAAGAAGGAAATGGAAATAAAAAATATATTGAGAGCTTTAAGAAACAACTTTGAAGGAGAAGAAATGCTAAGACAAAAATTAATGAACAATACTCCGAAATATGGAAATGACATAGAAAAAGTTGATCAGCTAGCATGCGAAATTGCCTCTTTTCTTTGTGATGAAGTGCAAAAGTATAGGAATCTAAGAGGTGGAAAATTTACTGCTGGATTTTATACAAATGCTGCACAAGTGTACTTTGGAAAATTTGTTGGAGCTACTCCAGATGGGCGTAAAGCTAAAGAACCTCTCTCTGATGCTTGCTCTCCTGCTCATGGAGCAGATAAAAGAGGGCAAACCGCTGTAGTGCGGTCAGTAGCAAAATTGCCCTCTGAAAAAGCAGGTAACGGAATGTTATTAAACATGAAGTTTAATATACATACATTAAATGGAGAAGAAAGAATTAAGAAGTTTGCGATGTTAATAAAAACCTTTATGCAACTCGGAGGTTTTCATGTACAGTTTAATATTATCGATCCACAAGTGCTCATAGATGCTCAAAAAAATCCTGAAAGGTATCCTAACCTCATGGTAAGGGTAGCAGCTTACGTTGCACTTTGGAATCAGTTGAGTAAGCAAACTCAAGATGAAATTATAGAAAGGACGTTATATTTGATGGGAGAAGTTCCCAAACAATAGAAAATTATAGAAACTAAAATCGCGAAAGTAGAATAACAATGATTAGTGGACATTCGTGAACTTTCGAGTTAAGCGTTTGGTTTGATTCCTAACTAGATTGGGGTTTACGAATGTCCTTCTTTCTAATACTCTTTTCAACTAAAATTAAGTTAGTTGATAAGAATCAAAAAAATAATTTTCCAAGAAGATATGAATGTACACAAAGCTTAAAAGTGTAAAAAAGGAATAGTGAATAGTAGTAAAATTCACTAGCATTGCATAAACAAAATTTAAAAAGGTAAGGCAAGGATGCCGCAAAATCCACATTTTTTCAACTGTTTCAACCCATTTTTAACAAAAAATTTCTACAAAAGCTACAAGCTTTGAACATTGACAAATATATAAAGAAACTGGAAACATTACAGCTTATCAAACTTTTGGTCCATGCTTAATTACAACGGAAAAAAAGTTTACGCGATATTAGTAACACAGTCATAATAGGCAGATATGGAGTCAAGAAGAAACGTTGAGCTCAGGCAATAAACATACTGAGAGTCAAGCTAGAAGCATATTTCAAATTCAATAATACCAGAAAAGGCTTTAATTGACTAGCAAGAAAACTGCATACCTTTATAATAGAATATATCATGCTTAAAACACTACTAAATAACTCAACTTTCGCACATAGA
>DFNM01000128.1:8895-12401 GCA_002376045.1 Firmicutes bacterium UBA3567 | reverse complement strand
CTGTTTCTACACTAAAATCAATTTTAGTTTGTTACCACTAACTACATTCTATACTTATCTCAAAATTCCTGCTAAAAAAATAATTTTTTTACAAATTTTTGTGTGATTGCTTTGCGCTGCACAAAAAATATGGTATAAAGGATTAATCCATTTTTTAAAATTGGCACTATTAAATAAATAATCTAAGAACAGACATTCAGTAAAAATGTCCGTAGTAGAACCTCATATAAAAAAACCTGTTTATTCCGAAAAGAATAAACAGGTTTTTGCACGCACTCCCCGGATCATCTCGGTTCAACAATCAACTTGATCGCGGTCCTCTCTTCTCCATCAATTTCTATATCTGTAAATGCTGGTATACAAATAAGGTCCATTCCACTTGGAGCTACGAAGCCTCTCGCAATGGCGACTGCTTTTACAGCTTGGTTCAAAGCCCCAGCACCAATCGCCTGAATTTCGGCACTGCCCTGTTCCCTTAAAACTCCTGCTAATGCTCCTGCTACTGAGTTTGGGTTTGATTTTGCAGATACTTTTAATACTTCCATTAACTAAAACCTCCTTAAATTTAGGATATATAATTCCCATATCTTAGCTATTCGCTACAAAGTTCAAAAAATCCTTTTTTTAATTTAAAAAATTCTAGTTGTTTAAACAATTTTTAAAACAAGTTTTTATATAAACTCATTTTTTATATGAGCTCATATAAACAATTTTACCCTTTAGGTGTTTTTTCATTAACTCTAACAATGCTTTGAGCCGCTCCGCTTTCTACATCTATTTCTAAAATAACAGCATTGATCATTATTCCTCCTTCTTTTGCAACACTAAACCTCTGGGGAAGTTGTGTTAAAAATTTTTTTATAACTTCATTTTTTCTTACCCCTAGAACGGAATCAAAAGCTCCAGTCATTCCAACATCTGTTATGTATGCGGTTTTACCAGATAGGATTCGCTCATCCGCTGTTTGTATGTGAGTATGTGTTCCAATTACTGCACTAACCTTCCCACTCAAATAGTATCCCATCGCTATTTTTTCTGACGTTGCTTCCGCATGGAAATCCACTATAATTATGTTTGTGTGTTTTTTTATTTTTTCAACCTGCTCTTTAATGGTTATAAAGGGACAACTCAGGGGTAGCATAAACACCCTTCCCAGGGCATTTATAACACCAACAACATACCCATTTATTTCATAAATATTGTAACCTATTCCCGGAGTCCCTTCTGGATAATTTATCGGTCTAAGGATCCTTTTTTCATCATCTATGAAATCAAAAATTTCTTTTTTATCCCAGACATGATTACCAGATGTAAGCACATGAATACCGTACGAGAACAGTTCTTCACAAACTTTTTTTGTCATTCCAGTTCCTCCAGCTACGTTTTCCCCATTTGCGATAATCACATCAAACTCCTCTTTCCATTGTTTAAGATATTTATCAACTGCCCTTCTCCCTGGTTTTCCAACTATATCTCCAATAAATAACAGCTTCAACTTAAATCTCCTTTCTTTATTAAACAAATAATCACGCAATATAACATTGCTATTTTTTGTATTATTTGTATTTTATATCAATTTATCCTAAACAAAAAAGCACGCTAAAAAACGTGCTCTTTCTTACTTTGCATACTCGACAGCTCTGGTTTCTCTTATTACGTTAACCTTGATTTGTCCCGGATATTCTAACTCTTTCTCAATTTTTTTGGCAATTTCTCTGGCTAATTGTATGGCTTCTAAATCATCCACATGTTCAGGTTTTACCATGATTCTTACTTCCCTACCTGCTTGGATAGCATACGCTTTTTCAACGCCTTTAAAAGAATCAGCAATTTCTTCAAGCTTTTCTAATCGTTTGATGTATGCCTCAAGAGTTTCTCGACGAGCCCCTGGCCTTGCTGCGGAAATGGCATCAGCTGCCTGAACCAGGATAGCTTCGATGGATTTTGGCTCTACATCATTATGATGTGCAGCAATGGCATGAACTACTTCCGGAACCTCTCTATATTTTTTGGCCAGGTTTGCTCCGATAACTGCATGGGGGCCTTCCGTTTCATGATCTACAGCTTTTCCAATATCGTGCAACAAACCTGCTCTTTTAGCAACATGGATATCTGCTCCTAATTCTCCAGCCATTACACCCGCCAGATGGCATACTTCAATAGAATGTTTTAAAACATTTTGTCCATAACTTGTTCTATACTTTAATTTGCCTAAAAGCTTTACTACTTCTATATGAAGGCCATGTACTCCTGTATCAAAAGTGGCCTGTTCACCTTCTTCTCTTATTCTGTTCTCTACTTCCCTTTGTGCTTTTTCCACCATCTCTTCAATTCTCGCAGGATGTATACGGCCGTCGACAATCAACTTTTCGAGAGCGATTTTGGCAATTTCTCTTCTTATTGGGTCAAAACCAGAGAGAATAACCGCTTCTGGAGTATCATCAATAATAAGGTCTATTCCCGTTAACGTTTCCAGTGTACGAATATTTCTTCCTTCTCTTCCTATAATTCTTCCTTTCATTTCATCATTAGGTAGAGGAATTATAGTTACAGTAGTTTCAACAACATGGTCTGCAGCACATTTTTGTATTGCTGCTGTAATAATTTCTTTAGCCCTTTTCTCAGCTTCTTCTCTTGCCTCTGTTTCTATTTCCTTTATCATCACAGCTGCTTCGTGTTTAATCTGATCCTTTATATTTGATAGCAATTCTTCCCTTGCCTCTTCAGAAGTCATGTTGGATAATCTTTCCAGCTCTTCGATTTGCTTTTTATGCAATTCGTGAATCATCTTCTCGATTTCAGCTAATTCTCTTTCTTTCTGGGTAATTTTGCTTTCCCGTTTTTCAAGATTTTCCGCTTTTTTATCCAGACTCTCTTCTTTTAGCAGCAACCTTTTTTCAACTTGCTGCATTTCCAGCCTTCTTTCCCTTGTTTCTTTTTCAAATTCATTCCTGAGTCTGTGAACCTCTTCTTTAGCTTCGATAATTGCTTCTCTTTTAGAAGCTTCAGCTTCCTTCCTTGCCTCCTCTTTAATTTTTTCAGCAGCAGCCTCAGCAGACGTGATCTTTGCTTCTGCAATATATTTTCTAATAAAATAACCCAGATCAAAGGTTATTATACTCACAATTACTAATAACAAAACTGTTAAACTATTAATACAATCACCTCCTAAAATCGCATTAAATTAAGAAAACCGAGTGGACCTCGGCTTTTCAAAAAAGAAATACTATATTTTGCTGATCCTTTTATCAATACGACTGAATTTCATTTATTTTCTTTTAAATACTTTTTAAAAAACCTGTTCCGGGACCATCTGCTAAACATTTGCACTATGACTTTTCCTTTAATATTGTATATTTTTTTTTAACCTGTGTCAAGTTTTCTAATCCACCGTGTGGGAATAAAGCCATTTACCCTACCCTGAAAATAACTCATGTAGCGAGCTGACCGTTCCGGCTTGGCTCTGGTGATTCTTGCGGGCCACACGATACTCAATTTGGTGCGGT
>DFNM01000128.1:0-8542 GCA_002376045.1 Firmicutes bacterium UBA3567 | reverse complement strand
CGCAAGTAGAAAGGACCAGGCTACTTTAAGGAAACATATGATGTTTGTAGCTTTGCTTTACTGAATTGAGTGTCGGGTTATCCGCGCGAATCAAGTCGCTATGCCGGGAATAGGTCATCTCCCTCAATAAATTTTCGTTCTTCTGATGGTGCTACAGATGCAGTATGTATGTCTTGACAGGGCCTTTGAACGTTGCAAAATTAATAAAAATAAGCTTTTGATAGTTTCCCAGGAGAACAAATGTCCGTATTTATTAATAAAAAAGGGGTTAGAACTATATCTAAAATGGCTATTCGCTATTTTGCGCGGGTAACGTATATGTAATATCAATAATTAACTCAACTTTCGCATACTGAAAGTTGTAGTCAAACCTTTAAAGACACTGACAGTTCGGCTATAAAACAGTTGAGCAGCTTGTCTGTTTCAACACCAGATAGAAGCAGATATTTTTGCGAATAATTTTTTAATAGCCTCATCAAGAGACCGAACGTTCAACAAGCTTGGTAGCTTACTGATTTTTTAGGAAAATAGGATTCATAGCATTCTCCATTTTCCCTCCGCTTGGTAATTTAGGGTTTTTGTAGTTGTTAATCTTAGTTTAATAAAGCGAGGTGTGTTTTTGTTATTCAAGCACTGGTTTTGTCAGTATTTTCGGGTGTTCAAAGCCCATTTGTTGACGCGAAAGTTGAGTAATTAACATTTATGGGAATGCTGAAAGCTTTTTCCGCCACCTCCAAAACCAATGCCCGAAGAGTCAGCCGACCTGATTAAGAAATTCGCCGCTCCATTAACTCCACTCTTCAAACTATTCTAGCAAATGATTCACGGATTCAGGAAGTAATAAACATCGTATACAAAGTGTTATGTATCCCGCTCTTCTATCTCCTTTAAAACCATTTGTATTACGTCTAAAGAAAATCCTTTTATATACAAATAATTCATAATCTTTTCTTTGTTAATGGATTCATTTACTTTAAATCGTTTTTTAATAAGCCTTCTGGCCATATCAGCTTCATCTTCAAACGTTAGTGTGCTTAAGTTCTCTTTAATTTTTTCAACAGGAATTCCTTTTTTTTCAAGTTCGTAATGTATGAGCTTCCTGCCCCTTGGTTTGCGGGTCTTTCGATCACTTATCCACATTTTAACAAACTCATCATCGTCCAATAGGCTCAATTTCTTCAATCTCTTAATGGTATTTTCTATCACTTCCTGTTTGTAATGTTTCTTTTTTAACATCATTTTTACCTCAGTTACCGATCTGTGTTTGTATTTTAAATATTTTAGGGCATCATCATAGGCACACTCAAGGGATGATAGGTATTTCATCTCTTCTACTTTGATTTCATCTACTTCTCGCCCTTCTACAATTCCTATTTTAAAGCGGGTGTTTCTGCAGATCTTCACTTCTGTATCATTATCAAATTTTATGATATCAAATTTTCCCTTTGGTATTACTGAAATAACCTTCATAGAACATCCCATCAATCAACCTTTTCCTCATCTTTTTTGTTTTTTCCATCTTGCTTTTGATTGATTAGACCATACTTTTCCCTTATTTTCCTTTCAATTTCGGCAGCCAGTTCCTCATGTTCTTTTAAGTATTGTTTGGCATTTTCACGGCCCTGCCCGAGTTTTTCGTCTCCATATGAGTACCATGCACCGCTTTTGGTTATGATTTCTTCTTTCACTCCATAATCTAAAATACATCCTTCTCTGGATATTCCTTCTCCGTACATTATATCAAATTCTGCCTGTTTAAAAGGAGGAGCAACTTTGTTTTTCACGATCTTAACTCTCGTTCGATTTCCTACTATATCTCCATTTTGTTTTAATGATTCGATTTTCTTAACTTCCATTCGGATTGAAGCATAAAATTTCAAAGCTCTTCCTCCTGGAGTAACTTCAGGGTTTCCGAACAACACACCAACTTTTTCTCGAAGCTGGTTAATAAATACAGCAGTGGTCCTGGATTTGTTGATGGCACCTGCAAGTTTTCTTAATGCCTGAGACATCAACCTGGCCTGCAGCCCAACATGAGCATCTCCCATTGCTCCTTCTATCTCTGCTCTAGGAACCAGAGCTGCTACCGAGTCTATTACCACCACATCTACAGCTCCACTCCTTACCAGATGTTCAGCGATCTCCAGGGCATCTTCACCTGTATCTGGCTGTGAAATCAATAGATTGTCTACATCTACTCCTATTTTCTCAGAATACATTGGATCAAGGGCGTGTTCGGCATCTATAAAAGCGGCTATTCCACCCTGTTTTTGAGCTTCAGCAATAATATGTAATGCAACTGTTGTTTTTCCTGAAGATTCAGGACCATATATTTCAATTATCCTACCTCTAGGAACACCACCAACACCAAGAGCAATATCCAGGGCCAATGCCCCTGTAGGAATTGTAGGAATATTAAACTTTTCTGCTGCTTCCCCCAGTTTCATAATTGAACCTTTTCCAAACCGTCTTTCGATCTGAGTCAGTGCCATTTTTAAGGCTTTTTGTTTTTCCACCACAAGTCCTCCTTTGCTAATCAAACGCATGTTCGTTTTTTATTATATACCACTTTTTGCCTTAAGTCAATTTTATATCTTTTATAATATTGTATACAGGACCTCTGGAAGTTAAAGTGCTTTTCATAAAAGAAACTTTTGTTATAACACTTAAAATTTCAAAATCTTCAGTGTCTACTATTTTTTTATAAATAAGTCTATTGTTGTGATTTGTTTTATTCCTTCCAATTGTTATATGAGGATGAAACCTCTTCCCATCCCTTTCAAAACCTATGTTGTACAAATTGTTTTCTATGTTTTCATGTAGCTTATTGATTTTAGAGTTCGGTTCGATGCCAAGCCATACTATCCTTGGGTTGTGAAGGTTGGGAAAGGCTCCCATTTTGTTAACTTTGATAGTTATTTCATCAATGTTTTTGCACGCATTTTCCAGTGCGCTTATTATCTCATGCTGCTGACCCAGGTCTATATCCCCTAAAAATTTTAGTGTTATATGAAGGTTTTCGTACTCTACCAGCTTTAAGCCCTTTAGATTCTCGAATTTCTTACAGATAATACAAATCTTTTTTTTAACTTCATCGTCCAAATTCAAGGCTATAAAACTCCTGATTTTCTTCAAAATACCCCTCCTTTTTATCAAAGACAATCCTTTCCAGAACCAGGCCTTTTTCAAGGTTGCGAACCTTTATAATATCTGCTGCAAGCAGATTATTATCCATTGAAAAATATAGAAGCACAACACTATAAGGAATGTCTTTATTCGTCAGCAATCCCCTTATACCTGCTCCTCCTGAAGTCCCAGCATTTATAAGAATACTCCTGTTTGTTTTTTCTATTCCAAGGGCATGGGTATGCCCGAAAAGTATTACCGGGGCTTTGTTTGCGAAAATTTTTGCTAATTTAGGATCGTGAAAAGCTAGAATATCAATGGGGGATTCGTCGTTCTTTCTCAAATCTTTTTGTATTTCATCAACATATTGCGATTCACTATATTCTTGAGAGAGCACAATTTGATTGGTTTTTGATGCAGGGTCTGGAACACCAAAGACGGTCAGCCCATCAATGTTTATTGCAGTCCTGTTGAGCACAACTACATTATCTATGTCTTTCATTTTCTTAACTATCTCGGGAGAATCATGATTGCCGGGAACAAAAAGGTAAGGAACTTTAAAGGACCTTATTCGTTCTAGGAGTTTAGCCTCAATGGGGGTACCGTAATCTGTAATATCCCCCGTATCTATTATAAAGTCAACCTGGAAACTCTCTACGACTTCCTCTATAAAATCCATAGTAGCTGGGTTGTTATGGATATCTGAAACGTGCAGAACTTTTATCTTGGTCTTTTTTAGTTCTATGGGTTCAAGAGTATTAATTTTTTCAAAGAGTTGGTATACGTTTTTCGCCATGAGTTGAAGCTTATCTCCAAGTTTTTCTACCTCGGCTACAGCTTTTTCAGCCAACCCCAACATCCATGGAGCTCCCTTTATTATACCAACATACTCGGGATCCTTGAAAGCCTGAACATCATAAGTATAATAGGTTGTAGCCAATAGTAATCCAATCACAAGTATCCCTATGAATCCACTTAAAACCACAAATTTGGGTTTTTTATAATTAAATAAAAACGCAGCAAAACACGCCCCTAAACATCCCAAAAAGAGCAGTTTAACCGCAAACACTTTCACCAATAATTTTATATCCTTTTTATATCCCTCTAAAAGCTTCTGTCGATTGATGTTTTTATCCAGTAATCTTTCTAATTCATCAAGGTTAATATTGTTTAATTTTAGGACAATCTTCATGGGTGAAAGATGTGTATGGGCTCTAATCTTACCTATTGGTGGAATAACAACTTCGGTGATACCTTCAGAAACAAAATCAACAGAAAGGTGAATTTCAAAAGGCCCGATGTCCCCTGAAAAATTTCCCATCAATAAAACAAATACACACGCTCCTAAAATTGATGTGAGCAGCATTATAACAATGTTTCCTCTATCCATCTATTTTTCCACCCTGTTTCAATTTTTGCTGTTCTTAATGTACTCCCTTATAACATTTATGGCGTACTTTGCCGCACGTTCTTTGATGTCCTTTCTGCTGCCGTGTAGTTGGATTTTTTTACATTGAATTGTATTGCCGGCTGATAAACCTATATAAACCAATCCCACAGGTTTTGTTTTGCTTCCGCCGTAAGGTCCTGCAATTCCCGTTACACCCAGACCTATATGGGTTTGGGCCAGTTCTCTTACTCCAACAGCCATTGCTGTGGCGACCTGGCTGCTCACTGCTCCATAATTTACCAGCAGTTCTTGCGGAACATTCAATAATTTTGTCTTAGCTTCATTGCTATAAGCTACAATCCCCTCTTTAAAGACTTTCGAAATTCCCGGAACATCTGTAAACTTGTTACAAATAAGACCGCCGGTACACGATTCAGCAACAGCAAAGGTAATATTATTAGCAATTAACTGTTTCCCAACTACCGATTCGATGGGTTCGTCATCATAACCATAGTGATATTTCCCAACAATACTTAATATACCTTTCTCTACCTTATCGATAGCCTCTTCAACTTCTTTAAGGGTTTTACCTTTCGCTGTTATCCTAAGGGATACTTCTCCCTTTTTTGCTAAGGGTGCCACCGTTGGGTTTTTTAATTGCAAAAAATCTTTTACCTTTAATTCCAGATCGGATTCACCAATACCGATAAAATTCAAAACCTTCGATTTAATTAATCCCTCAGCAAATCGCTGTTTTAAATAAGGAATAACATGTTTTTTAAACATGTTTTTCATTTCATGAGGAGGACCGGGTAACATGATTATTGTTTTTTGTCCTTTTTCTACAATAATTCCCGGTGCCGTACCCATGTCATTGGGAAGCACCTGTGCACCTTCCGGTATATAGGCTTGTTTCTCATTGTTGTGAGACATTTTTTTATCTATCCTTGAAAAGAAACATTTGATGTTTTTTAAAATTTCAGGATTTAACACAAGCCTTAGCTGTAAAACTTCCGCTACCGTTTCTTTTGTCAAATCATCCTGGGTTGGGCCCAATCCCCCTGTAGTTATAATCAAATCCGACCTATTAAGGCTGTTTGTTACAATTTCCTTAAACCGATTTACATTATCTCCTACTGCTGTGTGGTAATAAACATCAATTCCCAGTTCAGAAAGTCTCCTGGAGAGCCATTGAGCATTGGTATTCAAAATTTGGCCCAGTACCAGTTCTGTTCCCACACAAATAATTTCTGCCAAGGGTATCAGTCCTTTCAGATTTCAAATTTCCCGGTATATCTTAATTCGATATCTTTAAAGGTTTTTCCTCTCTTATAATCTTACGAAATTCATCTCCAGAAATCTTTTCCTTATCCATTAAAACTTTTACAGTGTAGTCTATTACCTTTCTGTATTTTGTAATGATACCCCTCACTTTTTTTTCCTGTTTTTTTATGATTTGATTGATGGCTGTGTGCATAAGCCTGGGAGTCAAGTTTTCTTCATCAACCACTCCCAAATTAGAAAGACCGGATAATATGATTTTTTTCGAAAGCTTTACAGCCTGCTGAAAATCATTGGATGAACCGGTACTTTTGCTGCCCAGAATTATATCTTCCGCGTTTGCTCCCCCTAAGGCTGTGGCTATTTGATTTTCCAGATAATCTCTGGTATACAAGTAGAGGTCTTTTTGAGGTAACTGCCTGATATATCCAAGAGCATTACCTCTAGAAGTTATTGTAATCGCCGAAACTGACCCTGGATTAAGCACTTCACTTATCAGTGCATGGCCTGTTTCATGAACGGCTATCCTTTCCATCTCTTTTTCACCTGGTCTTCTATCCAATTTTTCCCCCATCATCACTTTTTCAATTGCTTCATCAAAATGTTTTTGGTGTATTTTCTTCTTGTTTTCTCTCATCGCCATAATTGCCGCTTCATTGGCCAGGCTTTCCAAGTGAGCTCCAGAAAAACCGTATGTTTCTCTGGCCAGTTTATCCAGTTTGACATCATCTGCCAGTGGTTTGTTTTGAGTGTGGATTTCCAGTATTCTTTTTCTTCCTTCCTTATTAGGCAGATCAACTTGAACTATTCTATCAAATCTTCCAGGCCTTAATATAGCTCTATCCAACGCATCCATTCTATTTGTCGCTGCTATTATCAGAATACGTACATCCTCATCTACTTTGATTCCATCCATTTCTACAAGAAGCTGATTTAATGTCTGATCATACTCAAGATGGCTTGAAGTCTTCCCTCTTTTAGAGGCCAGTACATCGATCTCATCTATGAAGATTACCGCATTATCTTTATTCTTTTTTTGGGCCATTTTCTTTGCATTATCAAACAATTGTCTTATACGCTGTGCTCCAACTCCTGCATACATTTCTATAAATTCACTTCCTGATGCAGAAACAAAAACCGAATCTATATAATTGGCAGCAGCTTTAGCCAGCAATGTCTTACCAGTACCGGGTGGCCCCGACAACAAAATCCCCTTTATGGGTCTTATCCCCAACTCAACCACCATCTTTTCATTTTTTATAAAATCCAGGGCTTCCAAAAGCTCTTTTTTCGCAGTATCCTGGCCTCCAATGTCTTCAAACTTTATTCTTTTATTGCCTTTATGGGTTTTTAATACCTCGTAGTTTTTGTATCCAAGGGTGCTTCTTGTCAAATAATAAAACAACCCCACCAAGCTGCCAAACAACAAAAAGGGTAGCACATTTATACCCTGAAACGCTGCAAACAAGATCAGTGCCAACCCAATCCCAATACCGACTTCTTTAACCATTTATCCTCTTCCCCCACTATAACTAAACAGACTTATTTATTTTTTTATCAATTTGTAAAAATCACTGTTTTTATCAGAAAACTGTATATACAAAAAATTTTCATCGATAAAAACCTTTAAATCAGTGAGTTCATTAACAGCTGCAATTTCCTTTAATTCTTTAATCATTTTGGTGTAATTTCCTGTTTCAATGCCTTCGTATACTGCAAACTGCATTTTATAATAAACATTTTCCATGTGTTCATCTTTGTTCACTATATCTACTTTATAATTATCTCTTTTCAAAAGGGAACGTATTTTGTTATTAAACTCCTCAAAAAAAATCATTAAATTGTCAACATTTTTTAATTCAACACTTATTACTTTGTATCCTTCCTTTTCCTCAATGTTGTAGGTTTTTATTTGGCTGTGCCGGGTTAAGTAATCTTCCAAAGGTTTTTGTATTTTCAATTGCTCATACGCATATTTGCTTAAAAACATCAGTGTTAGTGAAATTATAAGCACTGTAAAAATTATTTTTACGTTCACATCTTTGTAATGCACTACAACCCCCTCCATTGGTTTACATAATATTATTATAGCATACAGCAAAGATTTTTTACAAATAAAAAAAGACACCTGTAGTGTCCGGGAAAATTTAACCATCATTTTTTTCAGGTTTTAGCACATCAATGTTTCTATAAAAGTAATCCATCCCTGAAGCCACTGTAAAAAATACAGCAATACCCATTGAATAATTCCCAAAGGGTAGATTTATTAAATTAAAAGGGTAGTTATCCAAAAGAACACTCGTGATGGCAATTATCTGTGTTATTGTTTTTAGTTTGCCCAGTTTGCTTGCAGATATAACTATACCTTCGGAAGCAGCAATCGCTCTCAAACCCGTTACAGCAAATTCCCTTCCAATAATTACAATGGCTACCCACATGGATAGTTTATCCATCTCCACCAGTGCAATTAATGCTGCTGTTATTAAAAGTTTATCGGCCAGAGGATCCATCAATTTACCCAGTTTCGTTATCTGGTTGTGTTTTCTTGCTATATATCCATCCAGTCCATCTGTGCTTGCTGCTAACACAAAAATTCCTACAGCGATATACACTCCATTTTTGATTTTTGTAAAAAAAAGAAAAAGAGGAATCAAAACTATTCTAACCAATGTGAGGGTGTTTGGTAAATTAAGTTTCATTATAAAACCTCTCCTGTCAAATCACGTAGCGTCAGATAAGACGCTA
>DFNM01000098.1:9931-12827 GCA_002376045.1 Firmicutes bacterium UBA3567 | reverse complement strand
CCAAACGACCTTAAAGACACCATGTGAGCTATAATAGCAATAACCGCCAGCATTACACCATACAGCCCGAGCACCGCGCCGAGTACCATTACACCGAACCTGAGAAACCTCATAGTAATGGAAGCTGTGTATCCCGATATAGCATAGGAAGCAACACCTGTAAAAGCAACTACGACAACCATCGGAGCCCCTACGAGCCCTGCCCGCACGGCCGCATCGCCGATGATGACACCACCGATAATGCTGATAGCAGGTCCGATGGGACGGGGCAGCCGGATCCCCGCCTCACGCAGCACCTCGAAAGATAACTCCATGATGAATGCCTCTACTATTGCAGGAAAGGGCACCCCTTCCCTTGCCGCCGAGATACTGAGCAAAAGCACTGTAGGAAGCATCTCCTGATGGTGGGTAGTTATCGCCACATAAAACGAAGGCAGCAGCAGAGCGGAAAGCAAAGCCGCAATCCTCAATAATCTAATAAGAGAACCCATCGGGTACCTTTCATAATAATCCTCTACCGCCTGTATCCATTCAGCAAAAACGCTGGGTACCAGCAGGGCGAACGGGGTGTTGTCAATTAGGATACCGACCCGACCTTCAAATATCCCTCCGGCCAGTTTGTCGGGGCGTTCTGTCCTGTAAACAGTGCTGAAAAGTGAAAATGGAGCATCTTCAATAAGCTCTTCTATGTAGGCGCTTTCCAGGATGTGATCAACATCTATTCTCCTCAACCTTCTCCTGACCTCTTCTACAACCTTTTCATCGGCAATTCCTTTAATATAAGCGATTTCTATGTCTGTCCGGCTGAGTCTTCCTATTTTAAAGGCCTCGATCCTAAGGAGCGGGGTTTTGATCCGTCTCCTGAGTAGTGCGGTGTTGTCACGCAGGTTTTCGGTAAAACCATCCCTTGGCCCCCTTACAACAGATTCACTGGCAGGTTCCTCTACATTTCTGCTTTTCCAGCCCCTCGTTGAAACCACCAGCCCCACAGCAGAACCGTCCACCAGGATAGCTGTATCTCCTGACAAGACCGAGTCAAAAAAATCTGCAAGGCTCTTTACGTTTCTAACATCAGATGCAGGCAGCATAGATTCTGTGATGCTTTCTAGTATGTGTTTCCTTTTGAGATTTTCCTTACTCTCCACCATCTGTACTTCCAGCATAAGAGCCTTCATCACATCATCATTTACCAGTAACTTATCAACCAGGCCGTCAATATAGATGATCGCTGCCGAAATTTCTTGTTTTAATCCTATTCGGCACGACCTGATAACCAAATCGGGGCTGTCGCCGAGAATCTGTTTTATCCGGTGCAGGTTGGCCTCAAGGTCGGCAGTCAAATCGAGATTTTCTATGTTTTCCAGCAGGCAGGGTTCATCATTACATCCCTTGCTGGATTCTGTTTTTATGAGCCGAGATAACAGCTTACCAAAAACTTTGCGTATCATTGCTGCATAGCTCCTTTCCTAATATAAGAATTTCCATTGCTGTCAAGAATTATGCACATCGTTGTATCTTTATTTCACCTGAAACAATCAGTGCTGGCCTGACCGAAATTGTATTCTCAAAGGCCGGCCTCGATTATAAAAAGCTGCTGACTAAAAGGTGCAGCCATAAAAAATTTTAAAAAAGTTTATTAAAAAAGCAGGAATTTAACAGCTGTATGTAGAATAGTTATATCGAATTAAGAAATGTTTTTCTGTTTATCAATTTGTAAGCGGTTACACAGCAAAGAAGGGATATACGATGCCTGCAACAATCTATGATGTTGCCAAAAAAGCAGGAGTTTCAATAGCTACGGTTTCCAGGGTCCTGAATAAAAAGGATAACGTGAGTGAGGAGACGAAACAGAGAGTAATGGATGCGATTGAAGAACTTAATTATGTACCAAACATGATAGCTTCTGCTTTGATGACTAAAAAAATGTCTACCTTAAGCCTGTTGATTCCTGATGTAATAAACCCGTTTTTTTCTGAAATAGCAAGAGGTGTTGAAGATGCAGCCAACAATTACAACTATAATGTGATTGTTTGCAATACTGACTACGATTTAAAAAAAGAAGCCGTATACCTAAATCTTTTAAAACAAAAAAGTGTTGATGGTTTTATTGTCGCATCGGCCATTTATAACGATAAAAATGTCTATGATTTAATTAAGCAGGATTATCCATTGGTTTTACTGGGGAGAGAAATTGATGGGATTGAAAAAAACACCAGAACTGATGTGATTGTCTCGAATGATATTTGTGGGGGGTATCAGGCTACAAAGCATTTAATAGAATTGGGCCATAGAAAAATAGATTTAATTTTGGGGCCAAAGGAAATTAAGGTTAACCGGGACCGAGAAAAAGGATACAGAAAGGCTTTGCGGGATCATGGTATTGCGGTAGATAAAAACAGAATTCATAATGGCAGGTTTAAAATTGAATTTGGATGTTCAAAAGCCCTCGAAATATTACGAAAGAAGGAACAGCCAACTGCCATATTTGCGGGCAATGATATCATAGCTATTGGTGTGTTGAGAGCTGCTAAATCCCTTGGGTATGATGTTCCCGGAGATCTTTCGGTGGTTGGTTATGACAACACCATTCTTGCAGAGATCGCTGACCCTCCATTAACAACAATCAATCAACAAATGTATAAAATGGGATACATGGCTGCAGAGATGCTGATCAAGAGATTGAAAGGAGATAAAAAACCAGCTCAAAGAGTAATTTTTGAAACAAAACTTGTTGTAAGAAAATCTACTGCCAAACCCAGGTAGTTTACTTGTGGCAATTATGTAAGCGGTTACATGAACTGGGCAATACTGGGTTAAAAATTATCGCAAGGAAGGGGGGGATAAAACAGGTTGCCAGGTGAAGCATAAAGGGGGGAAATGATGTATAGGGTTTTGA
>DFNM01000098.1:0-9573 GCA_002376045.1 Firmicutes bacterium UBA3567 | reverse complement strand
TAAAAAACTTTAAATTAAGGGGGCACAAACTGTGAACATTAAAAAGATCTTTGTTGTAATGCTGATTATGGTATTAAGCATAAGCCTGCTGGTAGGATGCAGCAAACCAGCATCACAGGATCAGGCAAAAGAAGATGGTAAGGATAAGAAGGTTATCGGTGTGTTGTTATGTGATTTTAGTGACCAGTTTCAGGTTTATATGAAAACGGGAATGGAAGAAGCTGCAAGCAAGCTGGGTGATGAGTTTGAAGTGATCTTCTATGATGCCAAGTACGATGCTAATGAACAGTTAAAACAGGCAGAAAACCTTATTACACAAGGAGTAGATGCTATTGTTTTGATGGCAGTTGATAGGGAAGCGGCAAAACCCATGGTACAATCCATACATGATGCTGGTATACCCCTTGTAAGTGTAAATAGAATGCTTGCAAACCAGGAATTGGCAGTTTCATATGTTGGATCTGATGACATACAAGCTGGTGAAATTCAAATGAAAGCTATGGCAGAAGCTCTGGGTGGAAAAGGTAATATTGTTGTTCTTCACGGTTCATATGGCCATGAACCCGAGATAAGAAGACAGCAGGGTTATATGAATATATTGAAAGATTATCCTGACATAAAAATTGTAGCTGAAGATACTGGTGATTGGTACAGAGACAAAGGAATGGAAGTAATGGAGAACTGGTTAGCATCAGGTATGAAAATTGATGGTGTTGCTGCCCATAATGATGAAATGGCAATTGGTGCAGCAATAGCAATTGAAGATGCGGGTTTAACTGGCAAAATTGTAGTATCGGGAATTGATGCAACTCCTGAAGCAATAGAATTTGTAAAGAGCGGTAAAATGAACTTCACCGTATTCCAGGATGCGAAAGGCCAGGGCAGGAAATCAATAGAAGTTGCAGCAAAAGCAGCTAAGGGAGAAAAGGTAGAAAAAGAATACATGATCCCATTTGAATTGGTATCTCCGGATAAAGCTGATGAATATCGCAAAAGGTATCAATAAGGCCAGGTAATTATATAATTAATAGAATGGGTACCAATCAATTGATTGGTGCCCATTCTAAAGAAATATAAAGTGGGGTAATAGGGTTATGAGCAATAAATATATTTTAGAAATGGATAGCATAAGCAAAGAATTTCCTGGTGTTAAGGCATTAAACAATGTACAATTTAGAGTTAAAAAAGGAACAGTGCATGCATTGATGGGAGAAAATGGTGCCGGGAAATCGACCCTGATGAAGATTTTGAATGGTATGTATTCTCCGGATTCTGGAGTAATAAAATTCAAAGATAAAGAAATTAAATTGCGTTCACCTTATGATGCGATAATGATGGGTATTTCTATGATTCACCAGGAATTAAGTCCAGTTCCACACATGACTATCGCTGAAAACATCTTTTTGGGTAGAGAACCTTCGATTGGGAAGACGGGAATTGTCAAAGATAGAGAAATGGAAGAAAAAACAAGAAAACTGTTAGAGGATTTGGATATAAGGCTGGATCCCAGGACAAAAATGAAAGACCTGACCATTGCCAATATGCAAATGGTAGAAATAGCCAAAGCTATTTCATATAATTCTGAGTTGATAATTATGGATGAACCCACATCAGCCATCTCAGAAAAGGAAGTTGATCACTTATTTAAAATCATACGTTCATTGAAAGAAAAAGGTGTATCAATCATTTTTATTTCCCACAAACTCGATGAAATTTTTAAAATTGCAGATGAGGTTACCGTTTTAAGAGATGGAGAATATATAGCTACTGAACCAATAGAAAACATTACAAAAGAGAAACTAATTGAAATGATGGTAGGCAGAGAATTAAAACACATGTTTCCAAAAGAAGAGGCAGAGATAGGAGAAGTTATATTCGAAGTTAAAAATTTCACTAAAAAAGGGGTATTCTATGATATAAATTTCAAAGTCCGCAGGGGTGAAATATTAGGAATTGCAGGTTTAATGGGTGCAGGGCGGACAGAAGTAGTAGAGAGCATTTTTGGAATTAATAAACCAGACACAGGAGAAGTTTATGTAAAAGGGAAAAAAGTTAGAATAAACTCTCCAGCAGATGCAATTAAAAACAAAATTGGGCTTATAACTGAAGACAGAAAATTAACAGGTTTGTTCCTCCCCCTTTCTGTGAGAGATAATATAATTATGGCAAGTGTTGACAGGTATACAAAAGGTGAGTTTATAGAAGGGAAAAAGGTTGATGATGCTTGCGAGACAATGAGGAAACGACTGAAGATAAAAACACCGAGCTTAGATCAGATTATAAAGTTTCTCAGTGGGGGTAACCAGCAAAAGGTTTTAATAGCAAGATGGTTGTTGACTTATCCTGATATATTGATTCTTGATGAACCTACAAGGGGAATTGATGTGGGTGCAAAAGCTGAAATTCATAAGCTTATGGTTAAAATGGCTCAGCAGGGGAAAGCGGTTGTTATGATTTCTTCTGAATTGCCGGAGATTTTGGGGATGAGTGATAGAGTTATAGTAATGCATGAAGGCAGGATTACCGGGGAATTATCTCGGGGTGAAGCGACCCAGGATAAAATAATGATGTATGCAACAGGATTGGCTAAAAACATCTAAGAAAATTTATGACAAAACAATGCAAAAAAGAAGTTAGGAGTGAGCAGCATAATGGGGAAAGGGAGTTTAGATGTACAGCAAAAGAATAAAGCAAAGAAATCGGGAATCTCGAAAAGGAAAGTTAAATTGAATTTGCAGCGTTATGGGATGGCCCTTGTTTTTCTGGTTATGGTTGTTTTGATGTCGATACTTTCTCCCTATTTTTTAGAACCTCGAAATTTGTTAAACGTGGTTAGGCAGATTTCTATCATTGCTATAGTAGCCTTTGGTGTTACAATGATTATTATTACCACGGGGATAGATTTGTCCTCGGGTTCTGTTATAGCCCTTGTATCAGTTGTATCAGCCAGTTTTGCCCATCCGAATGGGTACCCTCTATTCGTTCCTATTTTATTAGGGCTTTTCGTAGGTGCATTGACTGGTTTGATTAATGGAGTTCTTGTAGCTAAAGGGAAATTACCCGCATTTATTGCAACACTAGGCATGATGATTGCAGCAAGGGGTTTAGCATTGATATACAGTGATGGGCGTCCAATTACTGGTTTTTCACAGGCCTTTAACTTCATTGGGCGAGGCTATTTATTCAACATACCCTTTCCAATTTATATACTGGCACTGGCAGCAATTGCTTCACATGTTATTTTAAAACATACAAAGTTTGGTAAGTATATATATGCAATTGGTGGCAATGAACAGGCAGCAATAATCTCCGGAATCAATGCGGACAAATACAAAATAATGGTATACAGCTATGCAGGCTTAATGACTGGAATTGCCGGGATTTTGCTAACTTCAAGGCTGAGTGCAGGGCAGCCTACAGCAGGGGTAGGGTATGAATTGGATGCTATAGCTGCTTCTGTTATCGGTGGAACAAGTTTAAGCGGTGGGATCGGTACTATTCCAGGAACCATTATCGGTGCATTGATTATGGGTGTTTTGAACAATGGATTGGATTTGTTACACGTATCTGCTTACTGGCAACAGGTTGTAAAAGGGCTTATCATTGTAGGTGCAGTTCTTATGGATAAGCAGAGAAGAAGTTAAATTGTTTGGGGGAAATCAGCAATGAAAATTTGCTTTAATCAGGCTACAACATTACAGAATTCAAATCTAGAAAAGGATTTAGAGTTGTGTGAGAAATATGGCTATAACCTTATTGAAATAAGACTTGATAAGTTGAGAGACTATTTAAACACACATAGTATAAAAGAGTTATCCGATTTTTTTAGAACCAGCAGGATAAAACCTTTTGCTTTTAATGCGTTAGAATTTGTTACCTTTAGAAGTGAAAGGGATTATGAAGGAATAAAGAGAGATTTGCAGTTTTTGTGTGAAGTGGGGGAAGAGATTAATTGCAGGAAAATCGTAGTGGTTCCAAGTTTTGATGTTGGAGATTACACAAAAAAACATATTAAAGAAGAATCAGTGAGGGTATTAAACGACCTGGCAGAAACAGCTGAAAAATATGGCAGCGAACTGGCTTTTGAATTTGTGGGTTACCCCAATTGTTCTGTAAACACTTTTGGGCAGGCTTATGATATAGTTAAGGAAGTTGATAGAGATAATGTAGGGTTGGTCCTGGATTGTTTTCACTTTTATGCAATGAATTCGAGAATTGAGGATTTGAGGAAGGCCGATGCCGGGAAAATCTTTATCTTTCACATTGATGATGCTGAAGATCTCCCTGCGGGTGCTTTGAGGGATCATCACAGGCTGTGGCCTGGAGATGGAGCAATTGATCTGGATTTGATATTAAAAACATTAAAAGAAATTGGGTATAATGAAATGGTTTCTGTAGAATTGTTTAGACCAGAATATTGGAAATGGAATGCTGAAGAAACCGTAAAAACAGGCAGGACGAAGACAGAGGAGGTAGTAGGGAGATATTTTGAGATTGGCTAGATTTATTATTGCTGTATGAGGTTTTTAGGGTTTTAGGAAAGGAGGATAGTGATGGATAAATTAAAAATTGGTATTATTGGCGCAGGAAGAATAGGAAGGCTTCATGCTGAAAATATTGTTTCAAATTTTAGGTATGTTGAGGTAAAATCCATTGCAGACATATTTGCAGATAAAATCAAGGATTGGGCTAATGAGCTGGGGATAAAAAACGTCTATGCTGATTATAAAGATGTCATAAACGACCCTGAAATTGATGCTGTTTTGATCTGCTCTTCAACCGATACCCACGCAAAATTCATTATTGAATCGGCAAAAGCAGGAAAACACATTTTCTGTGAAAAACCCATTGACCTTGACCCGGAAAAAATAAAAGAAGCCCTTGAAGTGGTAAAACAGGAAGGTGTAAAGCTGCAGGTTGGATTCAACAGAAGATTTGATGCCAACTTTAAGAGTTTGCACGATGCAGTTATGGAAGGTAAAATTGGAGATCCTCACATAATTAAAATTACTTCAAGAGATCCTTCACCTCCCCCAATTGATTATATTAAAGTATCAGGCGGAATATTTTTGGATATGACCATTCATGATTTTGATATGGTAAGGTTTTTATCAGGTAGTGAAGTAGAAGAAGTATACACACAGGCAGCGGTGCTTGTAGACCCGGCAATCGGTGAAGTCGGAGATGTAGATACAGCTATCATAACATTAAAAATGAAGAATGGAGCTTTAGCAGTAATTGATAACAGTAGAAAAGCAGTGTACGGCTACGACCAGAGAGCTGAAGTGTTTGGTTCTAAAGGTTGTGTTTGCATAGAAAATGAAGTTCCGAGTAGCATGGTGCTGAGCACTGTTGATGGAGTTTATAGTGAAAAACCCAAATATTTTTTCCTGGAGAGGTATAAAGAGGCTTATATCGAAGAAATAAGGCAGTTCTTTGATTGCATTTTAAGAGATACAGAACCGCCTGTTACAGGAGATGATGGTTTAAAACCTGTATTGATAGGCCTTGCTGCCTGGAAATCCTTCAAAGAAGGCAGACCAGTAAAAGTAGAATATTGATACAGTGGAAGGAGTGAAAGCAATGTAAATACAATTATAGTTCAAGCAACAAAACCAAAACCAATTTTAGCAAATCATAAAACAAATTTTAGAAAAACATGATTTAAGGAGGTTTAAAAAATGGCAAAAATGAAAGCGGTTACACTCTTTGCGGATTGGGATCCAAAGCCTGATTTTAAGTTAGGCCCAAAAGATATTGAAGGGAAACAGACCTATCTTGGCAGTAAGGTATGGAGAAATCCACGCGTAGAAATAGTCGAGCATGATATTCCAGAGCCCGGGCCTGAAGAGGTTTTGATTGAAGTGAAGGCCTGCGGAATTTGCGGCAGTGATGTCCATATGGCAGAACCGAATAAGGAAGGGTATATTTTGTATCCCGGCCTCACAGGTTTTCCGGCTATTTTGGGCCATGAGCTTTCAGGTGTTGTTGTAAAAGCTGGTGAAAGGGCTCTAGATAAAACAACCAACAAACCCTTCAAAGGCGGAGAACTGGTTTGTGCTGAAGAAATGGTTTGGTGTGGAAGCTGTAAGCCCTGTGCTGATGGTTACCCAAACCACTGTGAAAGGCTGGATGAAATAGGGTTTAATATAAATGGAGCTTTTGCAAAATATATAGTCCTTTCTGCAAAATTGCTATGGAGCCTGGAGCCTCTAAGAAAAAGATACGATGAAGAAGACATTTTTCTGGCAGGCAGCCTGGTTGAACCAACAAGTGTAGCATACAATGCGGTAGTGGAACGCGGTGGTGGAATAAGACCCGGTGATAATGTAGTAATCTGTGGAGGAGGGCCTATTGGCCTTGCAGCATGTGCAATAATGAAGAGGCAGGGAGCGGCCAGGGTAATATTGTCTGAACCACAACCCGAAAGAGCCGAGTTAGGATTGAAAATGGGTGCAGACTATGTTATTAATCCCTTGGAAAAAGACTTCACTGAGGAAGTGCTGCGCCTGACTGATGGAATGGGAGCAAACCTATACCTGGAGGCTAGTGGGATTCCCGACAAAGTATATCCTGGAATCGAGCAAACGATTTGGGAAGGGCGAACTTTGAACAGCACAGTAGTAATCGTTGCAAGGGCAGATGCGAAAATTCCGGTAACAGGAGAAGTGCTGCAGGTAAGAAGAGCTAGAATTATAGGTGCTCAAGGGCATTCCGGTCATGGAACTTTCCCGAGAGTTATTCAGGCAATGGCAAGTGGTATGGATATGCTTCCTCTTATTACCAAGAAAATCAGCCTTGAGGAAGTTCCGGAGAACTTAATTGAATTAAGAACAAATCGAAAAGATTGTAAAATAACCTGCATTATGGATTGATTTAAGATAGCATAAAAAGCCAGTAAATACAAAGAAGAGGTGATAAACGTTATGGCAAGAGAAAAGAATAAAAAATGGTTGCTCACTGATAACCCCGCTATAATCTTTGAAGATAATGAAGTTGGGAGACTTAAAAAACAGATTTGGGATGCGTCAGAAGAAGAAATAGACCAGATTTTGGAAGAATATGGGATCCCCTCGGAATCTGAGCTTGGCAAACCCGGATGTTACATTCAAAACACACCAAGGGTCAAAGTCATTGAAAAGAGGAGAAAAAATGATATCGTGTTTGTTCCCATAGGATGCACGGAAAACCATGGGATTCATGCGAACAGTGGCCTGGATACATTCATGGTAACCCAGATTTTGGAAGGTGTTCGCAGATACACTGCCAAACAGGGGAGAGAGGTCAGTCTTGCATTTCCACCTTTAAATTATGGCGGCCACCCATACCATCACATTGGTATGCCCGGTACTGTAATAATGCCTGAAGAAGTTGTAAAAGAAACCCTTATTTATACAATGCTGGGTTTGTGGAACGATGGATTCCGCAAGATAATCATGGTAAACAACCATGGTCATCTGTGGATGCTGGAATCTGCCATTCACGAGTTTATGAAACGTTATCAGCTGCCTGGTGTGTTCCGCGTAATTGATTGGCACAGGGCAGTTAGGGAATTCTTCTACCCCGTTGATCGTGAAGACAGCCTTGAAACTCACTTCATTCATGCAGATGAGAGCGAAACCTCGGTAGGACTCCTCATGTTCCCGGGTATGATTGATATGAGCGTTGTTCAGGATGCTGAAGGAGAAAGCTTCTTACCGGATGGGCATTTTGACAAATCCGTTGATCCCTATAGAAGACCCAGCCGCTGGTCAGAAGCAGAAGGCCACATAGCAATAGAGCGGGCTGCCACTCCTGAAGGGGTAGTGGGGAAACCCAGCCTGGCTGAAGCCAGAAAGGCCAAACGTCCCATAGCAGCCATCCTCAAATATTTAACACTGGTACATGATCAAATACTGGAAGCCTTCCCACCAGGAAAAGTGCCACCAGTGGAAAAAGTAACATTACGTACCGAAAAAGAAATGGAACCCTTCCTGAAAGAACCAGGAAGCAAAGGCTGGAAATCAGTGTATGAGATTCCGCAGATCGGAGTATTCCACAAACTATAATGGTTAAAATCCTTAAAAGTTGATAGGGGAGAAGAGCTGTCTTCTCCCTTTTCAAAAAAGTTACAAATCAGGATGAAATTAGGAGCTGATTATGCATGAAAAAATGTATAGTTGTATCAATATCAGATGCAAAATTTTCGGCCCTTGCCTTTAAAGAAGATGTGGAAAACAGCGTGCGAAAAGTAGCAGAGCTTGGATTTGATGCTGTAGAACTGCATGTGAGGGACCCAAAAGAGGTAGATGCTGATTCCATTAAACAATTGGTGACTCCCTGCAATTTGTCAGTTCCTGCAATAGGAACCGGGCAGGTATATGGGGAAGATGGTTTGAGTTTTACACATTCTGACAAGAATATCAGAGAAAAAGCTGTCCAGAGAATAAAAACCCATGTGGATTTTGCTGCACACTTCAATGCCCAGGTTATAATCGGCCTTGCCCGCGGGAAACTTCAAGGGGGAATGGCCTTTGGAGAAGCGGAAAAATATTTTATAGAGTGCATGAGAGAATGTGGAGACTATGCAGCTAAAAAAGATGTAATTCTTACCGTAGAACCTATAAACAGGTATGAAACAGACCTTTATAACACCGTAGAAGAAATGCTGGAAGTTATCAGCAAGATTGACAGGAAAAATATAGGGATACTTGCAGACACATTTCACATGAACATAGAGGAACCCGATATATTTGAAAGTTTAAAAAAGGCTGGAGATCGTATAACTCATGTTCATTTTGCTGACAGCAACAGATGGGCTCCGGGATGTGGACACATTGACTTTGATAAAGTGGTTTCAACCTTGAAAGAAATAGGATATAATGGTGCGGTTTCCGCTGAAATCCTGCCAAAACCATCTCCAGAAGAATCAGCGAGATTGACAATTGAGCACATGAAGAGAATAGGGTTGTAAATTTACAGGGGTTTTCAATTAAAAATTATTGGGAGTGGTGTAAATGCTGCTGAAAAAAGAGCTTATACAGCAGGGGAGGATAGATGAAAAACTCGTTCCCTTTAGAGGTGAAGGACTTCCAGAGAAAGTAATCCAGTTTGGTGAAGGCAATTTTTTGAGAGCCTTTGTAGAATGGATGTTTCATGAAATGAACAAAAAGGGAGTATTCAATGGTAAGGTTGTGGCAGTGCAGCCAATACCCTTTGGGAGGACTAAAGAAATAAATGAGCAAGATGGCTTGTATACCCTTATCTTGAGAGGTATTCAACGAGGGCAAGTAATCGAGAAAAAAGAGATCATTACTTCATTGAGCCGCTGTATTAATCCATATGAGAACTATGATGAATTACTAAAATGTGCTGAAAACCCTGAAATAAGATACATGATTTCCAATACAACAGAAGCCGGTATAGCCTATGACAAAGAGGACAGTTTAGAAAACAAACCACCGAAATCCTTTCCAGGGAAAGTAACAGCATACCTGTATCACAGATTTAAACACTTCAGCGGTGCACCCGATAAAGGAATGGTTATCATACCATGTGAGCTCATTGATAGAAACGGTGACAAACTAAAAGAAA
>DFNM01000099.1 GCA_002376045.1 Firmicutes bacterium UBA3567 | reverse complement strand
CCTGCTCAGATGGGAAAACCGTAGCCAATCCCAGGCACTTACAAAAAACAGAAAAGAGACTGAGACACGCTCAGAAAGCACTGTCCCGTAAGCAAAAAAATTCCAACAACAGCCGGAAACAAAAACTGAAACTTGCCAAACTACATGCCAGAATCAGAAACCAGCGTCGGGACTTTCTTCACAAACAAAGCAGAAAAATAGCAAACACCTACAGCCTGATAGCCGTGGAAGACCTGAACGTCAGGGGTATGGTCAAAAACCATCATCTTGCCAAAAGCATTTCTGATGCCTCCTGGTCGGAATTTCTCGCAATGCTCTGCTACAAAGCGGAAGAGGCTGGTGGCAGGGTAGTGAAGGTAAACCCCAGGGAAACATCGCAGCAATGTTCCAGTTGCGGCACCAAAGTATCAAAAGACCTGTCGGTGCGCATCCACCGGTGCCCTTCTTGCGGCCTGGTGCTTGACAGGGATGTGAACGCCGCCAGGAATATTCTGGCACGTGCGTTGGCTTCGGAAGTGGCCTAAAACTTCCCTACCGCAGGGACTGCGGAAAGTTACGCCTGTGGAGTTAGCCCAGTAGGGTTACGATGAAGCAGGAAGCCCCTTCCTGAGCCAAGCAAAGGAAGGGGTAGTTCACTTTCGCATTATGAGATTACTCTTTTATCTGTTCGTTTCATCTGCTTCTAAGATCTAAGGTTTCCAAAATTTTCGAGTGGCTAAATAGGATGGAGGTATCTAAATGATCAGCGATGGATTTATATTCGATATAAAAAGATATGCTATCCACGATGGGCCCGGAATAAGGACAACGGTATTTCTCAAAGGGTGTCCTCTAAGATGCTGGTGGTGTCACAATCCTGAGGGCATTTCTCATGCAAATGAGCTTATGTTTTTTGAATATAAATGTATGCACTGCCGAACCTGTACTCATGTTTGCCCGGTTGGTGCAATTACATTTGAAAATAATATTCAGCATATCAACCGCCAAATCTGTAATTATTGTGGAATTTGTTCCGAAGCTTGCCCGACTGGAGCTTTAATGCTTGTTGGCAGAGGAATAACTATCGAAGAGCTTATGAAGGAGATTGAAAAAGGTATTCTGTTTTATGATAATTCAGGAGGAGGCGTGACTTTTTCGGGAGGAGAGCCGCTATTTCAACATCAATTTTTAAGAGAAGCGCTGAAAGAATGCAAGAAGAGAGATCTTCATACCGTATTAGATACATCAGGCTATGCTCCCAAAGACGTATTTTCATCAGTATTGGATTACGTTGATGTGTTCCTCTATGACCTAAAGCTGGCTGATGATGAAGAGCACAAGAAATACACTGGAGTTTCGAATAATCTAATCAAGGATAATTTGAGGATGTTAGTAGATGTAGGTAGAGGTAATGATGTTATTTTACGCTTTCCTGTAATTCCGGGGATTACCGATACAGAAAAAAATATTGATGGTCTTGTGGAGTTTGTTGCCACACTAAAAGGTAAAGGTATAAGTGAAATTGACTTATTACCTTTCCACGATGTAAGCGAAAAATATAACAGGCTTGGCAAACAGTATAAAATGCCTATCAGCAAAGCTCCATCACGAGAAAAATTAAAGCATATAAAAGAAAGATTTGAGGAAATCGGGCTTTATGTGAAGATTTAAAATAAGTAAGATTCATACTTACACAAAATATAAGATTTCAGAACTCGAAAACACTTTGTAGATTTGTTTCAAAAAAGGTTTTTATTTCATCCATTTTTTTCTTTGGGGTAAACGTATTTGTAGCCAAATTGACCGAATTTAAAAGCTCGCTCTTTCTCATCAAAAGGGACCTGGGTTTTTGAAACACCGCAAGAATATTTCTTTTGCCCTTTCGGTAAATCTATTAATAATAAGCTCAAAAGCCGGAAGGGCTTTTGTTTTTCTGGCAAGCTCATGGCTTAATTTTTCCTATCCATACAAGCAAACTGGAAGGAATAAACAACAAAATTAAGGTTATAAAGCGGCAAGCTTATGGGTTTCATGACGTGGAATATTTTATACTCAAAATTAAATAGGCTCGCCCGGGGGAACGTTGTTTACAAACTGTTTTGGAGAAGAACCAGAAAAAATGTGGCAGTATATTTTCCGTATTAAAAAATTCTAAAAAGATTCAGAAAAAAAGAGGAGCGAGCTTCCCTTTATCGAATATATTTCCCAAACATTGATGTTTATGAGAGTACGAGGCTCAACCCGCGATCAAGTAATAGAAGTTCTTGTGGCCAATCGGCTGGATACACCCCAGCCATTTCTGCACATTTAAGAAGGAACCGAAAATAGCGGGATCTGGGAGACATTTGTCATCTCACCTATGGATAACCTTACTGCCGCTGTTCAACCCAAAATAGACGTAGAAATAGTAAAAGGCAAAAGCACTGAAGAGGTTGCAAAGTGCTGTGAAGTGCTGAGCTCCGCCGCATTAATCTTGAAGACGCCTTTAAAGATCGGACACTCAATATGGATATAGGGAGGAGGTTACCTTATAATGACACAGATAGACTACAAATTCCTTTTTGAATCCATGCTGACTCATTTAAAGCAAGGCATACTGGTAGTGGACACAAAAGCTAATGTTATATTTTACAATGAACCCGTAACTCAAATTGCGGGAATAGACCCAGAAGAAGCCATAGGCAAAAATATCCTGGAGATATTTCCCGATTTGACTCCGGAGACGAGTACCTTTTATCACGTTTTAAAGAATGGAAAACCTTTAATAGATTACGTCCAGACCTATATCAATTTCCGGGGAGAGCAGGTTACCATCTTAACCTCAACAATGCCGCTCGTAAAAGACGGGAAAATAATCGGGGCCTTTGAATTATACAGGGATTTATCAACCGTAAAAGAACTGTCGGAAAAGATTGTTTCTCTGCAGAAAGAATTGTATAAAAAGGCATCCTATAAGAAAGCCCATAATAATAATAAAGCCATATACACTTTTGAAGACATAATTGGGAAAAGCCTGGCCATAAAAGAATTAATTTCCAGGGCAAGAAAGATCGCTGATAGTTCATCTCCGGTACTGGTTTACGGAGAAACGGGAACCGGCAAGGAACTATTCGTGCAGGCCATCCACAACGCGAGTCCTTCAAGAAAGGATAAACCATTTATTGCCCAGAACTGCGCTGCTCTTCCAAAGACGCTGCTGGAGGCAATTCTTTTCGGGACTACAGCCGGCAGCTTTACCGGGGCTAAAGACAGGCCCGGCCTTTTTGAACTGGCCAATGGAGGCACACTCTTTCTGGACGAAATAAATTCAATGGATATAGAACTCCAGACAAAACTTCTGAGGGTTCTTCAGGACGGCATCATAAGGAGGATAGGAGGGGTAAAGACCATTGTAGTCGACGTGAGGGTGATAGCTTCTACTAACGAACATCCTTTGAAGGCAGTCAAAAGAAAACTTCTGAGAGAAGATTTATACTACAGGTTAAATGTAATATCTTTGACAATTCCTCCATTGAGGGAGAGAAAAGAAGATATTCCGCTGCTTATCGAATATTTTATTAAGCTGTACAATAAGCAATTGAACAAAAATGTACGAGGTGTCTCTCCAGAAGTGGTGGACTTATTTATGAACTACTGCTGGCCTGGGAATGTAAGGGAGTTAAAGTCAACTATAGAAAGCATTATGAATTTTATAGAAGGCGACATTATAGAAGTAAAAGATTTGCCGAAAAAAAACTATAACTATTTTTTGCCTCAAGAAGAGGTTAACCCTCTTCGGTTTAATACCAACTCAAATTTCCCGCCACTGGTCGAGGCGGTTGGAAATTTTGAGAAAAACTTAATTAAAAAAGCCATAAACAAAGCAAATGGAAATTACGCTGAAGCGGCTAGGTTATTAAAAGTACCAAGGCAGACACTGCACAATAAAATAAAAAAATACGGTATAAACAAGAAATTTATAATAGAATAAATATTATTTATAACTCAACTTTCGTAGGTGAAAAATTTTATTGAAGCTTTGGTATAACAACTTCTTTAGTAATAAGACATACATGCTACAATTGCAGCACCATCAGAAGGATGAGACCTTATCCTTTCTATTCAAAGTTTTTTAACTTATTAGGTCTTTATTTTATTCATATACCCTTCTCCTGCTTCTCCTGCTAAAATTTTGCACTAACATTAAATTCTATAGCAGACTGCCTGATAATGTTTGTCGGCGTTGCTATTGTTCTAACGGATTTAAACCTTTTACACAGAAAATATATATGCAAGCAGGAAAATTAAAAAGAGAAGACGAATACTGTATTTTTGGGAGGAAATTTAAACCATCAGTTCACGGGGAAGGGGAGTGATGATGGAGAATAATGGGAACACACAGAAGCTTAAAAAGCGGAAGTTGATAATAACCATCGTAATTTTTATTTTAGCAATAACTGCCCTTGCTGCTGCAAAATATGAAAGCACCAGAGCGTACTCTGTCATTGTCAATGGATACCATGTGGGTGTGGTAAAAAACAAATCGACAATCAATATGCTTGTAGATAAAATCAATCAGGAAAAGAGCCAGAAGTATGAAGCAGAAGTTAAGCCTTATTTAAATATAGAGTATAAGGAAGTTAAGGGCTTTGATGTTAAAATCACCCCGGAAAAAGAAATACAAAAAAAACTGGAAGATGTTTTAACCTATGATGTGAAGGCGGCTGTCATCAAAATCGATGGAAAAGCAGTGCTGTGGGTAAAAGACACAGCTATGGCGGAAGAAGTTTTAGAAGAAGTTAAAGCTTCCTTTATTACTGAAGACGACAACATGCAGCTAGTAGAAGCAAAGTTCATAGAAGATGTGGATATAAATGAGGGATTTGTATCCCCTGACAGGGTCCTTGAGAAACAGCAAGATGCAGTCCAGACCCTCCTGACGGGAACAAATGAAATAAAAGTGCACAGGGTCAAGAAAGGAGAGTGCCTCTGGACTATTGCATCCGAGCACAGGATGACGGTTTCAGACATCAAAAAAGCCAATCCCCAGATGAAATCAGAGGTGCTTCAGATAGGCCAGGAACTCAACCTGGTAGTCCCCAAACCATATTTAAATGTTTTGACCAAAGAAAAGCTTAAATACACCCGGGGGATTCCCTATGAGACAAAAGTAGAATATGATAAAAACCTGTGGAGCTGGCAGAGCAGAGTGAAAAAGAAGGGAGTTTATGGCATCAAAGAAGTGGAAGCTGTAGTTACCAAAAAAAACGGAGTGGAAATAGAAAGAGAGATTCTAAAAGAGCGGGTTTTAAAAGAACCCCAGGCCAGGATTGTTGTAAGAGGAACAAGAACGGTGCCATCTAGAGGAACGGGTAGGTTTATATGGCCTCTCAAGGGGAGGATTACCTCACCTTTCGGGTGGCGGTGGTGGCGCTACGGCAGGGAATTCCATTATGGTGTGGATATAGCCGCTCCCTATGGAACCCCGGTTAGGGCGGCAGATAGCGGTACCGTAACTTTCAGGGGCTGGAGAGGAGGATACGGCAGACTTATCATTATCGAACACGGTAATGGGTACTCCACATACTATGCCCATCTGAGCAGCTATGAAGTAAAACTCGGTCAGGCTGTGGAAAAGGGAGAAGTAATAGGCAGAGTCGGGAGCTCGGGAAGAAGCACCGGTCCTCATACCCACTTTGAAATCAGGAAAAACGGGGAACCGGTTAATCCCTTAAGCTTTTTCTCAAAATAAGATCCACAGCTTGCTGCGGACAAAACCACCATCAAGAGGATGGTGGTTTTTAAAATGTGAAGACAGTAAAACATACTTGGGCTTTTAGCTGATAGACCCGCAGATCTTCGTAACTGTGAGCGTGCTGGGGATAATGGGGGCTGCAGGCAAAATTTCCCGGAGGCAAACTTGTGTTGTTAGCAGCCGGTGATGTTGTAACCCTGCTGAGAAAATAGTAAAATTGTTAATAAGATCTACTGCTGGGAGAGATTGAGGTGAATTGCTTTTGAGAAAAGTTCTTTTGATCATTTTGCTGTGGATGATTGCCATCACACCTTCGGATGTAAAGGCCTACACCGTTGAATTGACAGCGGTAGGAGATATTATGCTCGATAGAAAAGTGAAAAGAGTGTGTGGAGGCGATTATTTTTATCCTTTCAGCAAAACCCAGCATTTCTTCAAAAGAGATATAGCCTTTGGCAACCTGGAAACCTCTATATCCGACAGGGGCAGACCTCTACCGGGAAAAGGGATATGGTTTAGGACACCTCCTGAAGCGGCAACAGCCTTAAAGCAAACCGGTTTTGATGTAGTATCCATCGCCAACAACCACATCCTGGATTATGATACCCCGGCTTTGATGGATACCATTTATTACCTTGAAAAGGCTTCCATAAAAGCCGTGGGTGCGGGAGAAAACCTGGAAAAAGCCAGACGTGGCACAGTCCTGAGAGTAAAAGGATATGACATTGCCTTCCTTGCTTACACTGATTTCTATGATATTTTCTGGAGCAGGAGCTATCCCCGATGTTTTTCAGCTGATGAGGATACTCCTGGGGTGGCTCCTTTGAATCCAGACCTCATCAGAGAGGATGTTGAAAAACACATAAAACAGTGTGATTTTGTTGTTGTTTCCCTTCATTGGGGAACTGAAGGAAGCCTATGGCCCTCGGTTGAACAGCGAAAACTAGCTCATGATATAATAGATTGGGGAGCAGATGCAATCATAGGGCATCACCCCCATGTGCTGCAGGGAATAGAGATTTACAACAACAAACCCATTTTTTACAGCCTGGGGAACTTCGTTTTTGACCAGCCCTGGCAGGAGAACCGGCAATCGGTAATAGCAGTAATGAGGTTCGTAGACTATGGAATTTCAGGTATTGATTTGATTCCGGTATTAATTAAAGATTGCAGACCGGAACCGGTTGAGGGGAAAGAGGCCCAGGCAGTAATACAGAGATTAAAAAACCTTTCAAAAAATTTTAACTCCCGGTTTGTAATAAGAGAAAACTTTGTTCAACTGCCTTTGAACCAGGGAGTAAAGGCAAAACTGGTGGAATAATGAATTGAAAGGAGGAAACAAGCTGTGGCTGTTATAGATTTTAAGTGTGAAGCATGTGGAAAGGAGTTTTTTGAGGTCACCACCTGGAAGGATAGAAAAAACGTCAGGTGCCCGGAATGCGGCAGTTCCAGTATTAAACAGGTGTTTCAGGGCAGGGCTTATCTGAAATCAGGAGAAAAGGCAGGATGTGTATCGAGGAGCTGCAGGGGATGCAGTGGCTGCGGTTAATAGGAGGGGGATCAAGGTGATTTAATAAAAATGTTACAATTCGTTAATAGATAGTTAACAAAATTAGATTATACTTATAAACAAATCATCCCCCCTTTTAATATAGATTTTGTTATATTTGAAAGGCGGCTGTTTAAAACAGCCGCTGATTTGTTTTTGGTGTTGTTAGAGCCTCATTGGTGGGTGTATACTCATATACATTTGTTGTATAGCATTTTAATTCTTGACAATGCTGGAATCCAATAAATACTATTTTATTAATAAAAGGATTTTATAAATCTTTAAAGAATTTATTTATTACAACCTTGTAGCCGGGGTGGTGTTTGGGATGAAAGAAAAGATTTTGATTGTGGAAGATGAGAAGCCAATAGCAGAGATATTGAAATACAACCTGGAGAAAGAGGGTTATGGAGTTGTTGTGGCATATGATGGAGAAGAGGCACTGGATAAGGCATACCGGGAATTGCCGCATCTTATAATTCTTGATATAATGCTTCCCAAGATGGACGGCTTTACAGTGTGTAAAAAATTGAGGGAACACCTTACGGTTCCTGTTATCATGTTGACTGCTAAGGAAGAAGAAGTGGACAAAGTGCTGGGGCTGGAACTGGGAGCGGATGATTATATCACCAAACCTTTCAGCACACGGGAACTTGTTGCCCGCATAAAGGCAAACCTCAGGCGCACTAAAGTCTTTAACAGTTCAGATGAGGGTGCTCCAAAAGTTTTGAAGTTCGAAGACCTGGTTATAGATCTGTCAAAATACGAAGTAAAACGGGGCAATGAAACCATCAACTTAACCAACAGGGAATTTGAACTTTTAAAGTATCTTGCCTGTAAAAAAGGTCAGGTGTTTTCCCGGGAAACACTCCTGGAAGATGTGTGGGGGTACGAATACTATGGTGACAGCCGAACCGTGGATGTTACCATCAGGAGACTGAGGGAAAAAATAGAAAGAGATCCAAGCAATCCCAAGCTGATACTCACCAAAAGGGGTGTAGGTTATTACTTCAATAAATGATTATTCCAGGGTTGATGAATATGACTCGATTTAAGCTGTTCAAAAGCATCCAGTGGAAGATGGTAGTAATATATTTTCTTTTAATACTGCTGGCAATGGAGGTAATAGGAGTATACCTGTTGCGTTCTCTGGAACAGTATCACCTTAACAATCTTTCAGCGGATTTGGACAGCAAAGCCCAGCTGCTATCAGGTTTTCTAAAAAGATACCTGGATGACAGCTCGAAAACAAAAGAGATAAATAACCTTGTAAAGGAATTCAGTGTTGGCAAAGAAATAAAGGATATCTATGTCCTGGATCCGGAAGGAACGGTAATCAGCACATCAGAAGAGGATACCTCGCTGCTCGGTAAGAAGCTGTTAACTTCAGAAGTAGCAAAAGCCATTATGGGAAAGAAGGGTGAAGGAGAGAGGACTGATCCCGAAAGAAATGCAAGGTTAAAGCACCTAGCATATCCTATAAAATCTGGAGATAAAGTGGTAGGAATCCTTTACCTCATTGCCTCTCTGGAAAACATCTATTCGACGTTGAGGGAAGTCAAAGCAATACTCATGGGCGGTACCGTGCTGGCTTTGGGAATAACGGCCGTTCTTGGTTTTGCCCTGGCTCAAACCATCACAAAACCCATTCAGGAAGTTACGTCCAGGGCAGCCAGCCTGGCAAAGGGGAATTTCGATCAGCAAATCGAGGTAAAATCAAAGGATGAAATAGGTCAGCTGGCTCAGATGTTTAATTACCTGTCTTTAAGGCTGAAAGAAACTCTGGGAGAAATATCCTACGAAAAAAGCAAGATAGAAGCTATTTTATCCTACATGGCAGATGGAATAGTAGCTGTCAACACCGATGGCGAAATCATACACATAAATCCCACAGCCGTTAAAATGCTTGAGGTTTCCCCGCATGCTGTAGGGAAGAAGTTTGCAGAAGTTTTTAAAGATGTTTTTGGAGATATTGACTTTAAAGAACTGGTATCAGGTGACAGGCATGCTACCACAGAACATTCTGTCAAAAAAGGTGATGTGGTATTACGGGCCCATTTTGCTTCCTTTAAGAGCCAGAGTGGGGAAACATCCGGAGTGGTTATTGTTTTAAGGGATGTAACAGAACAGGAGAAACTGGACCGCATGCGAAAAGAGTTTGTAGCCAATGTATCCCATGAAATAAAAACTCCCCTTACTACCATTAAGAGCTATGTGGAAACTCTCCAGGAAGGAGCTTTGAATGAACCAGAGATAGCCAAAAAATTTCTCGGTGTTATACAGAATGAAACAGACAGAATGGCCAGACTGATCAGGGATTTATTGGAGCTATCAAGGCTGGACTACCAGAAAATCCAGTGGAAGAAAGAAATCATCTCACTAAACGGCATTGTAAAAGATGTGGTATCCAAGCTTGGTATGCAGATACGTGAAAAGGAGTTGAAAGTCAGCCTGAAGCTGCACAGAGATGGAGCAATGGTTCTGGGAGACAAAGACAGGTTAGAACAGGTTGTTTTGAACATCGTAGGAAACGCAGTAAAATACACAGGAAGGGGAGGCAGTATCCATATAAAAACTGCGGAAACAAAGGAGCTTGTGGTGTTTGAAGTAAAGGATAATGGAATCGGTATTCCCAAGGAAGACCTGCCCAGGATATTTGAAAGGTTTTACAGGGTTGATAAAGCCCGTTCCCGTGAACTGGGAGGGACAGGGCTTGGCCTGTCCATAGCCAAACAGATTGTAGAAGCCCATCACGGTAATATAACAGTAAGCAGTAAGGAAGGAAAGGGAACAATAGTAGTAATCACCCTTCCAAAAGTTGTTAACAGCAATTAACAGCAGAGATGAAGCATGAATATTTTGACGGACCCCAGGAGAAAGCTATAATGAT
>DFNM01000185.1 GCA_002376045.1 Firmicutes bacterium UBA3567 | reverse complement strand
GAAAGGACCAGACTACTTTAGGAGAACATATGATGTTTGCAGCTTTGCTTTACTGAATTGAGTGTTGGGTGGTCCGCAATAATCACCGGAGCCAAGCCGGAATGGTCAGCTCGGTAGATGAATTACTTTCAGGGTAATACAACAACAAATTCAAACATAAATCTTCAGTAATTTAGGAAATAATAAGAAAAAATGACTATCCCAGGAGTGGTTAAAATAAACTATGCAAAATTCATGGCATTATTGTCCAGATTGAAGTCTACACAAATATTGGCTCTAGGTTTTGCATTATTGATTTTTATAGGAACATTTCTCTTGAACCTGCCAATGGCTTCAGCTGATGGTAAAAGCATTGGAATAATTGATGCTTTTTTTACAGCAACATCGGCAGTATGTGTTACAGGACTAGTTGTAGTTGATACAGGAACACACTGGTCATTGTTTGGGCAGCTTGTGATACTGATGCTGATACAAATTGGCGGCCTAGGATTCATGACAATGGCTACCCTGGTTTTTTTGCTTTTAGGGAAAAAAATAACTTTAAAAGAAAGGCTCATTATTCGTGAAGCGTTGAATCAATTTTCTCTAGCGGGATTAGTAAAATTAACAAAATACATTTTGATTTTCACTTTTATAGTAGAAAGCATAGGAGCAGTATTGTTAGCTGTAGAGTTTTTAAGATATTTTCCTATAATTGAAAGCATTTATTATGGTGTTTTCCATTCCGTTTCAGCCTTTAACAACGCAGGCTTTGATCTGATGGGTAACTACAAGAGTTTTACACCCTTTACAGAAGATTTGTTTATAAATATAATTATTATAATCCTAATTATTGTTGGGGGAATAGGATTTACAGTTTTGCTTGATATTTATGACAAGCGGTGTTTTAAAACCCTTTCTCTTCATTCTAAATTTGTAATAGCCATTACCATTACATTGATTGTATTGGGTTTTTTTGTTATTTTGATCCTGGAATACAACAACCCCTATACATTGAAAAATTTGAATTGTACAGGCAAGATTATGGGGGCTTTGTTTCATTCTGTTACACCAAGAACGGCAGGCTTTAATACTTTACCAACTGGCAGACTAACAACTACAACAAAATTTTTTACTATAATCTATATGTATATTGGAGGTTCTCCGGGATCTACTGCAGGGGGAATAAAAACCACCACAGTAGGCACTCTGGTAGCGGTTGTTTGGGCTATAATCAGCGGAAAAAAGAAAGCAGTAATTTTTAAGAAAAGCATACCGGAAGATATTGTGTTTAGGGCTCTTGCTATTACAATGCTGGGTTTGATTTATGTCACCACAATAATAATGCTTTTAACGATTACAGAGGAAGAAAAATTTATAGATATTTTTTTCGAGGCAGTGTCAGCTTTTGGTACAGTTGGCCTTTCTATGGGTATTACTCCTGAACTTTCAAACATCGGTAAACTGCTTATTATATTAACGATGTTTTCTGGAAGAGTTGGGCTTTTAACTATTGCGTTGGCTTTTGGTGAAAAAGTTAAAAAGGCTGCAATAAAATTCCCGGAGGAAAAAATACATGTTGGGTAGGAGGTAAAAAATGAAACAGTTTGCAGTCATTGGGCTGGGACGATTTGGTTCAAGTGTTGCCAGAACTCTTTATGAGCTGGGTTATGATGTTCTTGGAATTGATCTTGATGAGGAAAAAATTCAAAACATGGCAGATTTCACTACTCATGCCGTTACAGCAGATGCAACAGATGAAAATACCCTGAAGGCGCTCGGGATACGAAATTTTGACGTGGTAGTTGTGAGCATAGGACAGGATATTCAGTCCAGCATTTTGGTTACCTTAATTTTAAAAGATTTAAATGTAAAATATGTAGTAGCAAAAGCCCAAAATGAACTTCACGGCAAAGTCTTATACAAAATAGGAGCTGACAGGGTAGTTTTTCCTGAAAGAGATATGGGGATGAGGGTGGCACATAATCTTGTATCATCAAACATTCTGGACTATATAGAACTGGCTCCTGACTATAGTGTTGTAGAAATCGCTGCGGTACCGGAATGGTATAATAAAAGTTTGAGAGAATTAAATATGAGGGCAAAATTCGGGATCAATGTAATGGCCATTAAAAAAGATAAAGACATCAATATTTCACCCAAAGCTGATGATGTAATTGAGGAGGGTGATGTATTAATTGTTGTCGGTTCCAATGAGGATCTCAAGAAGCTAGAAAGAATTCATCCGAATAGGTGATTACCCCATGGTCAATTACATTTCTTCAAGGGATAATCCTCTTATAAGACTAGTTAGCTCATTAAAACTGAAAAAAAATCGAGATAAGACAAGCATGTTTTTTATTGAAGGTGTCCGCTTTGTCAAGGAAGCCCTTGATTCAGGGTGCAGGATTGAGCAGCTACTGATGAGCCAGACCTTTTATCAAGAAAATGAAATGGTTGAGGAAATTCTAAAAAAAGGAATTGAAAACTATGTAATTGAAGATAACCTTTTCAAAAAAATCTCTGAAACTACTACTCCTCAAGGAATAATGGCTGTAATGAAAAAAACCTGTTTTGATCTTAATAAAATTCTGGAAAACAAAAACTACAATCATTTCATTATTATAATAGATGGTGTTAGAGATCCAGGGAATATGGGCACAATCATAAGAACGGCTCATGCAGCAGGATGTCATGGAGTCATCGTTTTCAAGGGAAGTGTAGATGTGTTTAATCCCAAAACCCTTAGGGCCACAATGGGGTCCGTGTTTAATGTACCAATTGTTTATTCAAATTCAAAAGAAAAAACTATTCAAAAGATCAGGGAGTATGGGATTAGCATTATTGCTGCTGATGTAAAAGGTGACACATATCCGTATGAGATTGATTTAACGGGACCGATTGCTCTGGTTGTGGGGAATGAAACAAAGGGTATTTCAAGCAAGCTCCTTAGCAGGTCATCATCTGTTATAAGAATCCCTATGCCTGGAGGTGCGGAATCATTAAACGTTGCCATGGCAACTGGTATAATTGCATATGAAGTGATCCGACAGAGAAAAGCCTTTCTTTCGCCTATCTTGTAAAGAGACTGTGGGTGTGGTATAATAGTCTTAAAGTAAAGGGAGAAAGGTGTGGTGGGCATTGTTTTTACCTGATGTTTTATGGAAAATATTTGAAGCTACTGGATCAATAACAGCCTACCTGCTTTACAAGAGATTAATCATTCAATAGTTTTAAAGGAATGAAGGAGACAAGTAAGCTGAACACTGTCTTACAGGGAAAAAATGTCTTAGACTGAGAACATTTTTAAGAGAAGATCAGCCGAAATTCACTCCTGACTGTTTGATTGAATTTTTTAGTAGATTAAACCGGGAAACCGTTACCGAAATGAGTGTTTGCTTTTAGCAAATTAACGTGGGTGGTACCGCGGAAGAAAGGCTTTCGTCCCAGTGGGATGAAAGCTTTTAATTTTGTTTTTATATACTTTACACTTAACAAACACACTTATAAGAAAGGGGAGTGTTAGAGATTGAAGGAGAAACTTGAGCAGCTAAGAAAAGAAGCCATCGAAAAACTTAAAAAAGTTACTGATAAAGTAAGCTTAGATAAAATTAGGATTGAGTACCTTGGGAAAAAGGGTGAAATTACTAAAATATTGAGAGACATGGGGAACCTTCCTCCATCAGAAAGGCCAATAATGGGCAAGTTGGCTAATGAATTGCGTAATGAGATACAGCAGAGAATAGAAGATGCTTTCGAAAGAATAAAAGAGTTTGAAAAAGAAAAGAGGTTGAAACAGGAAATCATTGATGTGACCCTTCCTGGCAAACAACACGCTATAGGGAAAAAGCATCCATTGAGCCTTATTTTAGATGAGATAAAGACATTTTTTGTAGGATTGGGATATGAGGTAGTAGAAGGCCCCGAAATTGAATTTGATTATTACAATTTTGAAGCTCTGAATACTCCTGCGGACCATCCTGCTCGGGATGAACAGGATACTTTTTATATAACTGAAAATATTCTGCTAAGAACACAGACTTCACCTGTTCAGGTAAGGGTAATGGAAAGTCGTAAACCTCCTTTAAAAATCATTGCACCCGGTCGAGTTTACAGAGCGGATACTATAGATGCAACCCATTCTCCAGTTTTCCATCAGGTGGAAACTCTTGCAGTTGGTAAGAATTTAACTCTGGGTGACTTGAAAGGAACTCTAATAGAATTCGCGAAATTTCTGTTTGGACCAAAACGCAAAGTTCGGTTTAGACCCCATTTCTTTCCTTTTACTGAACCCAGTGCAGAGTTTGATATTTCGTGTAATGTGTGTAATGGGGAAGGATGCAGGGTTTGTTCATACAGCGGCTGGCTTGAAATTCTTGGATGCGGTATGGTGCACCCAAGGGTGCTGGAAATGGTCGGGTATGATCCCAAGGAGGTATCCGGATTTGCTGTAGGTATGGGAGTTGAAAGAATTGCCATGCTCAAATATGGAATAGATGATTTGAGATTGTTTTTCGAGAACGATATGAGGTTTTTGAAACAATTTTAAAAGGGAGGGAAACACATTGCAAGTTCCATACAATTGGTTAAATGAGTATGTTGATATAAGTGATTATGATCCCAAAGACCTGGGAGAAGCTCTAACCATGAGCGGTTCCAACGTCGAACACATTAAATACTTGGGAGAAAAAATGGATAACAGGATTGTTACCGGAAAAATAAAGACCAAAAAATTTCATCCTAACGCTGATAAACTATGGATTTGTGAAGTGGATATAAAAACCGATGTGCTGCAGATCGTATCAGGGGCTGAAAACATTGAAGAAGGCAACATCGTTCCTGTTGCTTTACCAGGCTGCTGCCTGCCAAATGGTCAAAAAATCACGGAAGCAGAGTTTAGAGGTGAGGAATCTCAAGGCATGATGTGTTCTCCCCGGGAACTGGAACTGGATTTGAAGATAGTACCGGAGAATCAGCAGCATGGTATTTTGATTTTACCCGATGATACCCCCATAGGGGAAAGTTTTAAAGAGGTTATGGGTTTTGATGACTATGTTTTTGAATTCGAAATAACCTCTAACAGACCAGACTGTTTAAGTATAATAGGGATTGCTCGAGAAACAGCTGCTACTTTAGGGAGAAAAATGAAATATCCCAGGGTAAACCTGCCTGAAGGTAAAGGAAATGCAAGGGATATGGTTGGTGTTCAGATAAAGGATGAACAGCTGTGTTCACGGTACACAGCCAGAATAGTGGATAATGTAAAAATCGGCCCTTCACCTTTATGGCTTCAAAACAAACTGAGGTCTGCGGGGATTAGGCCCATTAACAACATCGTTGATATAACCAATTTCGTTATGCTTGAGATGGGTCAACCTCTTCACGCTTTTGACTATTCTTGCTTAAAAGGCAGACAAATCATCGTAAGAAGGGCGCAAAAAAACGAGAAAATAACGACTCTTGATGGAAAAGAAAGGGTTCTGGATGAAGACATCCTTGTTATAGCTGATTCAGAAAGACCTGTAGGAATAGCAGGGGTTATGGGAGGATTGAATTCTGAAATCACTTCGAAAACCAAAACAGTGCTTTTGGAATCGGCAAATTTCTATCATGCTAATATAAGAGAAACATCAAAAAAATTGGGCCTGCGCACAGAAGCTTCAACCAGGTTTGAAAAAGGACTGGATCCGGAACTTGCTTTGGAAGCCAGCAACAGGTTTGTGCAGCTTGTTGAAGAGCTTAATGCTGGAGAAATTGTCAAAGGAGTCATAGATGTCTACCCAGTTAAACCCAAGATAAATAGGATAAAACTAAGATTTAAAAGGGCAAATCAGCTTTTAGGCACAGATATTTCCCCTGAAGAGATGATAGAAATGCTGGAGAGGCTGGAGATAAAAATTGTTGAAAAAGGAGATAGTTATGTAATAGCTGAGCCTCCCTCTTTCAGAAATAACGATATAACGCGAGAAGCCGATTTGATCGAGGAAATAGCAAGGTTGTACGGATACGATAAAATCAAACCAACATTACCCACTGACGAAACCACCGTGGGTAAGATTAATTACCGTGATAGAATAATAGATAAAACAAAATACATACTAAACAGTTGTGGCTTGAATGAAATAGTAACACCATCCTTTACCGGTCCCAAAGCCTTTGAAAACATCAGGCTAAAGCAAGACTCCTATCAGGGAGCGGTTAAAATAAAAAATCCCCTGGGCAAAGATCAAAGCCTGATGCGTACGACCCTTATACCCCATATGCTTGATGTAATTACTTATAATCTGAATAAAATGATTGAAAAGGCAAGATTTTTTGAGGTGGGTACCATTTATATTGCTGAACAATTACCCCTTAAAGACTTGCCAAAAGAAGAGAGGATCTTGAACATAGGCATGGCAAGTGAGTGTGATTTCTATTCACTCAAGGGTGTTGTAGAAACGCTGCTGGAAAGTCTGCGGATCCGTGAGTATAAATTTTCTCCCTTTGAGCATCCGAGTTTTCATCCGGGACGAACGGCACTACTGAAAATAAGGGACGAGATTGCAGGGGTGATGGGAGAAATACATCCTGATGTTATGGAAAACTATGATATTGCTGAAAGAGTATATATAGGAGAGTTTAAATTAGAAAAGATAATTGACTGCATAGACTTGAAATACAAGTATGAACCACTACCCCGTTATCCTGCAGTCAATAGAGATATTGCTATACTGGTTAAAGATGAAGTCCTTGCAGATACAGTAAAGGACTGCATTCAGCAGACAGCAGGAGAGATTATTGAGGAAATCAAACTATTCGATGTTTATAAAGGCAAACAAATACCGGAAGGTTGCAAGAGTTTGGCGTTTTCGATAAAATACAGGTCTCATGAAAGAACGTTAACAGACGAGGAAGTTAATCAAATCCATGAAAAAATCATTAAAGCTTTGGAGAACAAATTGGATGCAAAATTGAGGATGTAAGGAAAGGCTTAAAAGCCTTTCTTTGTTTTTATAATGAAGGAATTTGCTATTTTACAAAGAATAAAAATAATAGTTGAAGCCGAAAGGGAGAGAATTATGTCAAGAAAGAACCGGGTAAAAGTTAATATCAGCGGTGAAGAGTTTTATATCAAGGGAAACAGTTCGGTAGAACACATAAAAAAAGTTGCAGAATATGTCGATTTGATATTGGAAGAAATTACTAAATCATATCCCAATTTGAGTTCGCGCAAAGTTGCTTTGTTGGCGGCCTTGAATCTAACTGATGAGTTGTTTAAGCTTGAAGAACAGTACAATGAATTGCTGGAAAAATACAAGAAGCTGGTTGGTAAAGAAAATAAGGAGGCCTGAGCCTCATTTTTTGTTTTTTTATAGGAAAGATTAAGGGATGAGGTGTGCTGAGCAGATGAAAAATTTAGAAATAGCCTGGATTATCAGCAAGATAGCCGATCTGGCTGAATTGAAAGGTGAAAACCCTTATAAGGTTATGGCATATCGAAATGCAGCGGAAAACATCAAAAAGTTGGATGTGGATATAACAGAGCTTTACAAGAAAAATGAGCTGTTAAGTATCCCTGGTGTAGGTCAAAATATTGCTGCTAAAATTGAAGAAATCATTGAAACAGGAAAGAGCAAATACTACGAGGAACTGAAAAAAGAAGCTCCTCGTGATTATGAGAAAATTTTGAGAATCCCCGGGTTGGGCTCCAGCAGATTAAGAATGATTTTACAACAATTACCCATTAAAGATATTAATGACTTAAAAAAAGCAGCAAAAGCAAAAAAGATTCGCAAGCTTCCCGGATTGGGCCCCAAAACAGAACAGGCCATTTTGACAAACGTTAAAATTCAAGAAAACAAGAAAAATTTAAAACCCCTGATTTTCGCACTACCGGTGGCGGAAGAAATAGTTAATTTATTAAACAAGCTGGATTTTGTAGAAAAAGGGGTTATCGTTGGCAGCATAAGAAGAAAGAAGGAAATGATAAAAAATATAAATCTATTGATTCAAACAACCAGCCCTGAAAGAGTTGCAAAAATCATTAAAAAAATGCCGGGTGTGGAGGATGTCAGCTCTGAAGGGGATGTAATCACAGTTGATATGGTTATGGGAATAAGGGCTTTTATCCATCTTACTCGAAACGACTTTTACACAAAGCTGCAGCATTTTACAGGAAGCAAAGCTCACAACATAAAGTTAAAGCAAATCGCACAACAAAGAGGATTCGAATTATCGGAAACCGGTTTGTTTAAAGAACACACAAAAATAGTTGTTGAAGCTGAGGAAGACGTATATACTAAGCTGGGTCTGCAGTATATTCCTCCCGAATTAAGGGAGGACAGAGGGGAAATTGAGGCAGCTCTTGAGCATGACCTCCCTGAGCTTATCACGTTACAGGATATAAAAGGAGATCTCCATATTCATACAAATTGGAGCGATGGTTTAAACAACATTGAAGAGATTGCTGAACAGGCCCGAAAAATGGGTTATAACTACATAGCCATTACCGATCATTCCAAATCATTAAAAATAGCAAATGGCCTGACAGAAGACGAATTAATAAAACAGCGTAATTATATAAAAAAGTTAAATAAAAATTTTAAAGGCATAGAGATACTTGCTGGTATTGAGGTAGACATAAGAAAAGATGGTTCCCTGGATTACAGTGATGATATATTAAAAAAGATGGATGTAGTAATTGCATCTGTACACAGTGGGTTTAACCAGGATGAATACACTCTGACAAAAAGATTGATTAAAGCTATGGAAAACAAACACGTAAATATTATTGCCCATCCTACCGGGAGGTTATTGGGTAAAAGGGAACCCTATAAAATTAACATAAATGATGTGTTTAAGAAGGCTATAGAAAACAATATAGTGTTAGAAATAAACGCTTCGCCGGATAGGCTGGATTTAAAAGATGTTCACTGTAGGGAAGCCAAAAAAATGGGTATAAAAATGGTTATAAACACCGATGCTCATGAAAAATCAAATTTGTATGACATGGAATTTGGTGTTCAAAACGCCAGAAGAGGTTGGATTGAAAAAAAAGATATTATAAACACCAAAAGCCTGAAGGACCTCAAACAGATTCTAAGTAGAAAATTATAACCCCTTTCCTTTTTTAGAAACAGTGATAAAATAGTTTACTGAAATATAAAGGACATTATCAAACAAAAAAAATTACAAAATTCATGAAAAAGAAAAACACAGAGACAATAAATAACAAAAAATACCATTTCCCAGGAAATTATATTAAATGGAGGGGTATGTTTGAATAAAAGAACTTTGAAGGTTCTTGAATTTGATAAAATAAAATCAATTTTAAAGGGATATGTTGAATCCTCTTTAGGTGAAGAAAAAGTAGATAAATTAGAACCTTCAAATGATCTTAGTTTCATAAAGAAATGTCAGGAAGAAACCAGTGAAGCTGTTAGAATATTGGAGAGGGGTTACAATATTTCTTTTAGGGGACTAAAAGATGTTCGTAATACCCTTAAAAAAGCGGCAAAAGGAGTAATCTGTCAACCCCAGGAACTGCTGGAAATTGCTGATAGCATTAGAGTATCACGTAGGTTGAAAAGCTTTTTAAAAAACAGAAAAAACAAAAGAGAGATTTATGAAAATGTTGATAAATATTTGAACAAATTAACGGTTTTGACAATCCTTGAGGAAAAATTAAGGTCTTGTATTGTTGGCCCTGACGAAATTGCCGATAATGCCAGCAGAGTTTTAAAGGAAATAAGGATAAACATCGAGAATCTTCAAAACAAAATTAAACAAACCCTTGAGAAAATTCTAGTTTCACCAAATACCAGAAAATATCTGCAGGATCAAATTATAACCATTAGGAATGGTAGGTATGTAGTACCTATCAAAAGGGAATTTAAAGGGAATTTCCCTGGTCTGGTGCATGATGAATCGGCGAGCGGGGCTACCCTATTTATTGAACCCATATCAATAGTAAATCTGAACAACAAGCTTAAGGAATTAAAAATAAAAGAGAAGCGGGAAATTGAAAAAATTTTGAAGGATTTAACAGAGGAAGTAAACCAACAAAAGGATATAATATGGTTAAACATTGACACAATGGCACAGCTTGATTTCATATTTGCCAAAGCGCGATACAGCCTTGATATAGAAGGGACTCAACCGATAATTGGCAAAAATGGTTATATAAATCTCAAAAAAGCAAGGCATCCTCTTTTAAAAGGAAAAGTTGTACCAATAGATATTCATGTAGGAAAAGAGTTCAATACTCTGATTATAACAGGTCCCAATACAGGAGGAAAAACGGTAACTTTAAAAACAGTGGGTTTGTTGACTTTAATGGCTCAGTCAGGTCTTCATGTTCCAGCGAAATGGGGAACAGAGATATCTGTGTTTGAAAAAGTTTTTGCTAACATTGGTGATGAACAAAGCATTGAGCAGAGCTTAAGCACCTTTTCTTCACACATGACAAACATCATTAAAATTTTGAAACAAGTCAATGAAAACAGCCTTGTTTTGCTGGATGAACTTGGAGCAGGGACTGATCCTGCTGAAGGTGCAGCATTAGCTATATCAATCTTAATTGCTCTGCATCAAAAAGGAGTTAAAACTGTTGCAACCACCCATTATAGCGAATTAAAAGCCTTTGCCCATTCCCATGAAGGTGTTGAGAATGCCAGTGTCGAATTTGATGTTGAGACCCTTCAACCAACATATAATTTGCTCATAGGCATCCCCGGTAGAAGCAATGCTTTTGAAATTGCCTACAGATTGGGGCTACCCGGAGAACTAATCAACAATGCGAGAAATTTTGTGAGTAAGGATGAACTGAAAATTGAGGAATTGCTTCAAGATATATATCAAAACAGGAAACAAGCAGAGAGAGAAAAAGAGGAAGTCGAAAAACTATCGGAAGAGATCAAGCGGTTAAAAGAAGATTATTATAGGCAGCTAAACAAATTAAAGAATCGAAAAGAAGATATAATAAAAGATGCCAAAAGAGAAGCTTTAGAAATTGTTGAAAAAGCAAAAGAAGAGGCTCAAAAAATTATAGATCAGCTGCGGAAAATAAACAAAGAAGACATTGATAAGAACAAAAAAATTGAGGCTACAAGGACAAAACTGGACTCAAAAATAAATCAGTTAAAAGATTCATTAATTGAACCATTGATTAAGGATGCAGACAAACCTGCCGATGATCTTAAACTTGGGGATGCTGTATTTATAGAAAGCTTAAATCAAAAAGGATATGTAACACAAGAACCTGAAGGAGAAGAGGTACAGGTACAGGTTGGAATAATGAAGATTAATGTGCCTGTAACAAGTCTCAGGAAAATTGAAGAGGATGAGGCAGAAGAAAAAAAGAGCGTAAGCAAAATCGCCATCAAAAAATCTAAAACCGTTTCTCTAGAGATAGATGTTAGAGGTGCTGTTTTAGATGATGCATTAAAGAAAGTAGATAAGTATATTGATGATGCATATCTTGCTGGCTTAAAGCAGGTTTCGATAATCCATGGAAAAGGCACCGGGACTTTAAGAAAAGGCATCCAGGATTTTTTGAAAAACAATAGTCTGGTTAAATCTTTTAGAGATGGCAGGTATGGAGAAGGTGGAGATGGAGTTACGGTTGTAACCCTAAATCTTTAATTGTAGGAGAGAGTATGATGATAATTGTAAGTGCGTGTTTGGCAGGTGTGAACTGCAAATATGATGGTGGTAATAATTATAATGAAAAAATAGTAAAACTGGTAAAACAAAGAAAGGCTATACCTGTTTGCCCAGAACAGCTGGGAGGCTTTGAAACTCCAAGATTACCAGCTGAAATACTTGGGGGTTCAGGGGAAGATGTTTTATCAGGGAAAGCGAAGGTTGTTAGAAAGAATGGTGAAGATGTTTCAAAAGCCTTCATAAAAGGAGCCTATGAGACTCTAAAGATAGCAAAGCTGATTGACTGTGATAAAGCAATATTAAAAAGTCGAAGTCCTTCATGTGGTTTTGGAGAAATATATGATGGGAGCTTTTCAGGCAAAAGGATTAAAGGAAAAGGCGTGACTGCAGCTCTTTTGGAAAGCAATGGTATAAAAGTTAAAACAGAAGAGACAATTTAAAAAAGCGTGCTAGAATGCACGCTTTTTTAACCCTAGTCCTGATGATAATTTGTGTTATTCTGTTGATTTATATCCTGTTGGTTGTTTTGATTTAAAGGGTTGCCATTCAAATCCCCATTTTGCTGCAATTCCCCTTCTTCGATATCAATTATCATTGGTTTGTGAATATTACAGTAATCCTTAGGTGTTTCATATTTGACATCAACAGGTATACGACCGTCTTTTGATGGTTTGTAGGGTTCTTTACGCTGGATGAAAACTTTTTCCTTTACTGATGAAGGTGGGCAGTATTCAGTTGCCAACAAACCGCTTTCCACACAGATGGCTTTTTTAACATGTACATCACAAATTTCTGTAGGTTCAGTTCCTTTTATAAAGATTTCATCTATTACTTGGCTGCCTCTGGGGTCCTGTTCACACAAAGGACCTGGCAGCTTGCCAGATTGCTTACACACTTTAATTGGTCCGACTATATTTGAAGGCTGTTCAAATTCTATATTGGGAAGGTCTTTGTGTGCAAAATTCATAATCTGCTTCCATATCAGTGCCGGCTGCTTGCCGCCAGCCACGTTTTTCATGGGTGTTGGTTCATCATGCCCTATCCAAACGATACCAACTAAATGAGGTGTGTATCCCACAAACCAAACATCCCTGGCCTTTGAGGTGGTTCCTGTTTTTCCGGCTATAGGGAAAGGCAGATCTGCCAATCTCCAGGCTGTGCCGCGTTTGACGACTCCTCTTAACATATCAGTCATAATATAAGCTGATTCCTCACTTAGGGCAACCCATTTTTTAGGCTCGTTTTCTATGATTGTTCTACCAAATTTATCTGTAACTTTTAGAACAGCTATCGGTTCTACATGAATTCCCTTATTGGCAAAGGTTCCATAAGCTGAGGCCATTTCAAGAGGAGTAACCCCCTTTGTTAATCCACCTAAGGCAAGGGAAAGGGTTCTATCATTTTTCGGTCCGGTCAATACAAGATTTTTTATACCCAGCTTTTGTGCGTATTCAATTCCCCGATCAATTCCAATCTGGTCTAAAACCTTAACAGCCACAACATTAACGGAAAGTTCAATGGCTCTGCGTATGGTTGTAAGTCCATCAAATCTTTCATTGTAGTTTTCAGGAGCCCAGGTTTTTCCGCTGGCAAGAGGATATTCTACTGGAGAATTATCAATAACAGTTGCCGGAGTATATCCCAGAGCATCGACAGCTGGAGCATACACTGCTATAGGTTTAAAAGCAGAACCAGGTTGTCTATAGGATTGGGTTGCTCTATTCAAACCCAGTTTTTCTTTGTGTTCTCTACCTCCTACCAGAGCTTTGATATGCCCGTTTCGAGGATCTATTATTACAACAGCCCCCTGGGGTTGGAGATTCCCTTTTTTATCCTCAATGCTTTTTGGATAGTTATCGGGATCAGCCATTACTTCTTCAGCTTTTTTCTGTAATTCCATATCCACGGTTGTATAGATTTTTAATCCGTCATTGTATAGTTTCTCGAAGGCTTCTTCTTTTGTTAGATTTTTGTGTTGCTGAAGCAATTCAACTACTCTTCGTATAACGTGGTCTACGAAATATGGTGCTTTATAATTGCTTTTTGCTTTTTTTAAGCCAATAAGATGGAGTTTTTCTTGTTTTGCTTTTTCAGCTTCTTGTTCTGTAATGAACCCCATTTCTACCATTTCGTTTAACACAATTGCCTGCCTTTGTTTCGCCTTATCAAAGTTGATATAGGGTGAATAGATGGCAGGAGCATTGGTGATTCCTGCAAGCATGGCACTTTCAGCCAGGGTAAGGTCTTCCACATCCTTCCCGAAATATATTTGGGCAGCAGCTTGGACCCCATAAGCAGAATGACCAAAAGGAATCATATTAAGATAAAACTCTAATATTTCATCCTTTGTGTATTTCCGTTCCAATTGAATGGCCAACCAGGCTTCCTGCACTTTGCGTTTAAGGCTTTTTTTGGGGGTGAGAAAAGCGTTCTTAACCAACTGTTGAGTAATGGTGCTTCCGCCTCGGGTAAAATCACCGGTTTTTATATTTGTCCATAAAGCTGCCAGAATGTGTTTTATATCGACACCAAAATGTTTGTAAAAATTATGATCTTCAATTGCTATAAATGCCTGTTTTAAATGTTCCGGGATTCTATCTATGCTTACTTTTATACGGTTTTGTTCTTCATGAAGTTCTGCGATCAGGTTACCGTCTATATCGTAGACAAAAGATGTTTCACTCGGTCTCAGATTTTCAGGGTTAAAAACGGGTGCACTTTGAATACAACCAATAAGCCAGCCAGTAGCAGCACCGACTGTAACAAAAAAAAGCAGCACAAAACAACAAATAATTATCTTGAAAAGAGAAAATTTTCTTTTTTTCTTTTTCGTGGGCATATCCCAATTTCCCCCCCCCTAAATGGTCCGAAACTTTAACGCATAATTGCTTTATTCATTATAACATATATTTATTTATTAGGAAAATCAATATTTTCCTAAAAAGCCAGAAACAAAAAATTAGCATTAGTTGCAATAAATTGTATCAATATGATAATATAAATAAAAAAACCAAAAATGATGGGAAAATTACGGAAGAGAAGAGTTCTCTCAAAACCTTTGTGTTCATGAAATCTCTTCCCCCCCGCAATCGGGAGTTTTTTTATTGGAAAACATATTTATTTAGCAGTATAAGGAGGTTTCATAAATGAATGCTGAAGAGCAACTTGAATATTTAAAAAGAGGCACAACTGAGATAATTACAGAAGAAGAACTTTACAAGAAATTAAAAAGATCTGAAGAAACCGGCGAACCCTTAAGGGTCAAATTGGGTTTAGACCCGACAGCTCCTGATATACACCTGGGCCATACTGTGGTTATAAGAAAAATGAAACAGTTTCAGGATTTGGGGCACAAGATAATTATAATTATAGGTGATTTTACGGGTTTGATTGGAGATCCAACAGGAAGATCAGAAACCAGAAAATCCATGACTAGAGAAGAAATTCAGGAAAATGCTCAAACCTACAAGGAGCAAATATTCAAAATCCTTGACCCTGAAAAAACAGAAATCGTTTATAACAGTCAATGGCTGAGTAAGTTGTCTTTTGAAGATATCATTTATCTGGCATCGAAATATACTGTAGCCAGAATGCTGGAAAGAGAAGACTTTTCTAACAGGTTTAAGAATGGGATACCCATTTCGATTCATGAATTTTTTTACCCTTTAATGCAGGGATATGATTCCGTAGCTTTAAAAGCAGATGTAGAATTGGGTGCTACAGAGCAGAAATTTAATCTGCTCATGGGTCGGACTTTACAAAAGGAGTATGGTCAGGAACCACAGGTTGCAATGATGATGCCGATACTTGTTGGTACAGACGGTGTTAAAAAGATGAGCAAAAGTCTTGGCAATTATGTTGGCATAAATGAAAACCCAGAGGAAATATATGGTAAAATAATGTCAATACCTGATGAGATAATGTTGGATTATTTTATACTGGTTAGTGATTTGCCGATGAATAAAATAGAAGAAATAAAAAAACAGTTGAAAAACAATGAGGTTAATCCTAGAGATATAAAAATGCTTTTAGCAAGAAACATTGTTAAACAATACTATGATGAAAAAACTGCAATGGCTGCGGAAGAAAATTTCAAAAATATTTTTCAAAAGGGTAATATCCCGGAGAATTTGGAAGAAATAAGTATAGGAAATCATTTAGAAAACGATGAAATATGGATTGTAAAACTTATAAAACTAGCAGGAATGGCTTCCAGTAACAGTGAAGCTCGAAGATTGATACAACAAGGAGCAGTCAAAATTGATGGAGAGAAAATTGGGGACATAGACAAAAACATAAAAGCAGATAAGGAGTTTATACTACAAGTGGGTAAGAGAAGGTTTGCAAAGATAGTAAAATAAAAACACAAAATTACCCCCTAATTAATATAATTAATATTATATATACATGGGGGTGAATACCTTGGTTCTTTTTGTAAGGCGTAATTTGAAGACGAATATAACCGCTTTTTTTATAACGTTTGCTTTGATTGTGTTCATACTATTTATTATTATAGAAAAAAACATAAGCCCTACACTATTGGCAATTGCAGAAGCAAGAGCACGTCTGATTGCAACTGAAGCTATAAATGAGGCGATAAAAAATAAGGTAGCCAACAATATATCGTATAAAGATATGATAACCATACATAAAAATGTAAATGGAGAAGTTACTTTGATACAAATAAATGCTATGGAGGTCAACAGAATAGAGTCAGAAACGGCTTTATATATCTCCCAAACCTTACGGAAAATAACGATGGGAGGTATTGCAATCCCATTAGGCCAGGTTACGGGAAGTCAGATTTTAGCCAATTTTGGGCCCAAAATAAAAGTCTCCATAATACCAGTAGGTACTGTAGAAGTAGATATTTCTGAAGCTTTTGAGGAAGCAGGGATTAACCAGACACAGCATAAAATATTTTTAGCTATAAAGACATGGGTTAAGATAGTAGTGCCTATGGTTAGCTCAAACGTGCAGGTGGCAACTCATATTCCTATCGCCGAAACAATAATAGTGGGTAATGTACCCGATGTTATATTGGAATTCGAAAAGACGACACGTAAATAGATTTTTTAACGATTATAACGAGATTTGGAGAAAAAAAGAGATTATACATAAAAATAAAGGTTATTATTATAAAACGAAGTTTGAAATAGTTTTTTTACTGTGCTATATTAATTATCGTCACAAGTTCAAAGTACAACACAATTGTTAGGTTAGTAGGGTTACATTAAAATCAATTTTAACTGCACTATATAGCGTCAAGCAAGATGTAAAACATCAATATATAGTGCACTTGAGTCAGGGCTTTGACGAGGTCCTGATGAATTGTTTTGTAGCACTTGACAAACTTTTATAGATATGATATTATAATTATCCACTGATATTGTGTAATGAATGGTCATTGACAATTAAACAGCGGAGTGTGCCTGGTGAGATTATAGGCATGAGGTTTAAGATGATGTGTAGGATTTTAAGAGGAGAGTTTGATCCTGGCTCAGGACGAACGCTGGCGGCGTGCCTAACACATGCAAGTCGAGCGATCCGGCATCCGGCACTCAACTTTGTGCTTGCTTAAGGATTTAATTCTTTACTGTTGTATTGAACTACAAGAGTATGGATTAATACATGAGTGAGCATTGAGTTGAGTGCCGGATTGAGTGCTGGGTAGCGGCGGACGGGTGAGTAACGCGTGAGGAACCTGCCCATCAGTCTGGGATAACAGCGGGAAACTGCTGCTAATACCGGATGAGCTCTATGTGCTGCATGGCATATAGAGGAAAGGCTGCCTAGGTTATGATGCAGTTGCTGATGGATGGTCTCGCGTTCCATTAGCTAGTTGGTGGGGTAACGGCCCACCAAGGCGACGATGGGTAGCCGGCCTGAGAGGGTGGTCGGCCACACTGGGACTGA
>DFNM01000137.1 GCA_002376045.1 Firmicutes bacterium UBA3567 | reverse complement strand
ACTGTTTTGGAGAAGAACCAATATTCTTTATCTTTCTCTTCTACAGTTAAATCGCCAACCTTATCAGAAAAATGTAAATGAAGGGCCGCTTCAATGAAATGATTATTATATGAAGTGTTATACGGGAGGAGGGGAAATAAATTTTTATCTATTACCAGTATTTCACATAATTGTAATGTATATCCCACCCCCCCCCGTTGAGGGGAACGGGCGTTCCATCTAATCCTGGGTCAAACCTCTTCTTCATCCAACTCACCTTTCCCTCAAAAATAAATAAGCCGCTTATAACGGCTACCTTAAATGCTTTCGTCGGCAGCTTGGCAATCATATTCCATAAAGGAACTTAGACCCATGGCTTTGCGTCCCACCCTTTCGAGTGGTTTGCCCTTTTTGCGACCTTATTTATATAAAGTTTAGTATTTGCTTTATATTCGACAAAATATCTAATATTCCTTCTATTTTCTCTTAAATTTTTCTTTTTTCTGCTATTAAGAAAAATTTTGAGTTTTTTATAGATAATTATCAACATCCCCATCGCCGTTTGGAATAGTAAAGAGGCCATAATCCGGCCTCTTATTTATATTCTAATTTTATTAAACCTTTTTTCAATGTACGGAATTACATAGGTATCCAGTCTAAAAAACCCTGCGTTTTTGCCTGCAATTATCATCAGAATAGCAGCAGTATACAATATGGGATTGGTGCTCACCGTGCCTGCCAGCATGAAGTTGAGGTTCATGAAAGCTCCACCCAGAGCAGCAAGGGTTGTAAGCAGTCCGATGATGAGAGCAACCCCTATCATAACCTCACTCGCAACGATAAAAATAGGAGAACCATACTTCATGGTGCCCATCGAGCAGTAACTGTATAAAGTTCCGGTACCATGGAAAGGGACTCAGCGCATGTGTAGCACCTTCTGCAGCAGGTGAAGCACCGGATACATTGCCTCCTCCCTGCATTCCAACAATCTGCATCCAGAAACTCCTCAGCGCCTGTCCGGCGTTCTCTCCCACCCATACACCATCGGGATCCATTGTTTTCTTAATTCCCGAAAGCAGCCATTGAAATCCCAGTCACACCCTCAACACAGCCCACATCATTTTGAGCCTCTCATTCCTGATGACCTTCACCACCATTTTATCAGCACCTTATTTTAAGAATTATTCGTTCCATAATTCACTATTTTACAGTTTTATTTTATAAAAGGTTGATAAAATATGTCAATAATAAAATCTCTCTGCATGCTAAAATATGCTAGATCCTTTTTAAAAAAGGATTCTTTAATAGTATGTAGAATATAATATTTTTAAATACTTAATAGGAGTGTTTAAATTGACTCTGATAACTATACTGATAACGGCTTTTTTAGCGGGCTTTTCCGGTGCCATGGTGCCCGGTCCTCTTCTCACCGTAACCATTTCTGAAACCGTTAAGAGAGGTTTTATAGCAGGACCTCTAGTAGTCATAGGGCATAGCCTGCTGGAGGGCGCGATGGTTGCGGGTTTAATGTTTGGGCTGGGGCAATTGCTGCATAATCAAGTATTCGGCAGGGTTTTGAGTTTAGTTGGAGGTGCCGTTCTCCTCTGGATGGGTTATGGCATTATAAAAAATGCCTTCAAAGGTAAGATTTCCCTTGACTTTAATAAGACAGAAAAAACACCCTCTCAAAAAACCTCACTGGTATTTCCTGTAGCATCAGGGGTTGTCACCAGTATAGCAAATCCATACTGGACTCTGTGGTGGATTACCTTTGGTGCCAGCTTTCTGCAAAAATCCCTGCAATACGGAACTCTCGGTGTTTCCTTTTTTTATGTTGGACACATTATGGCTGATTTTGTATGGTACAGTTTTGTAGCTTTTGTGCTGACATCCGGTAGAAATTTTTTAAGCAGCAAAGTATACCGCAGCCTTTTAGGAGCGGCCGGCTTGTTTTTAACTGTTTTAGCCCTGACCTTCATATTTATGGGTTTTACCGGAGTGAAATGGTTATAAAGCAGAAACCAAAAGGAGGACAAACTATTGGGAAAGGGTATAAAAGACTCTACAATCCTCGACTCAGAAAGGTCCGTAATATCAGAAACCCGTTTAATGTTTTTTGAAGGCATTAAAGCTGGAATTCCCATAGCTATCGGATACATACCTATAGCAATTACCTTTGGTTTACTGGCAAAATCAACGGGAATACCCAATTCCACTGCTGCCATGATGTCATTTTGGGTTTATGCTGGAGCAAGTCAGTTTGTGGCAGTTAATTTGTTGGCTTTAAATGCCACTTATTGGGAAATTGTATTGACTACTTTTATCATCAATTTCAGACACTTTCTAATGTCAGCTTCTCTTTCAAGACGAATAGAACAACCCACATCCAAAAAATGGATGGCTCTCATTTCCTTTGGTATAACAGATGAGACCTTTACCGTTGCATCGACACGCAATGAACAACGGCTCAGCCCCGTGTTCGTTTTGGGATTAAACCTTGTGGCCTTTGGTGCCTGGAACGCAGGAACATGGGCTGGAGTGTTTCTAGGCACAGGTTTACCAGAATCCATTCAAACAAGCATGGGGATTGCCCTTTATGCCATGTTTATTGGTCTGTTAATCCCCTCTTTAAAAAAATCACGGCCTCTGTTCATCGTTTCTATGTTTGCAGTTGTAATCAACTCAATACTCTACTGGGTGCCGCTATTCAGCAGCTTTTCTATGGGCTGGCGTGTCATTACTGCAACCGTCCTGGCATCAGCTGCTGGTGCAGTCTTTTTTCTCAAGGAGGGTGAAGCATAATGGATAATACATCGTTTGACCATCTCTGGCTGGTCGTGATTGCAATGGGAATTGTAACTTATCTTCCCCGAATGCTGCCCATGGTTCTGCTTCAGAAGGTCAAATTACCAGCTTTTATAAATCGTTTTTTAGAGTTTGTCCCCTTTGCTGTTTTGGGTGCTCTTATTTTCCCCGGTATACTTTTTTCAACGGGGAATATACCATCAGCAATTTTCGGTGGAATTATTTCGATTATCATTGCATTGTTGGACGTTAATCTGACACTGGTGGTTCTTGGGGGTATCATCAGTGTATTTCTATGGCAGGTGCTTATCCAATAGAAAATTTCCGCGGAAAGGATGAGTAATTGGCTGAAGGTTATATAAAAAAACTGGTTGAATTAAATGTCATGCAAACCCAATCCGGTCAATGGTTAAAGCATTATAGCTTTCTCCCGGTTTCTGTCAGGGGTAAAGGCTGCGTCTCCGGCACTCAATTAACTTTTGAGTGCGGGGCCCCTGACAGAATCCATCCGAAAGGTTTTTAGCTGTTAAGAATTGACCGGATATTTCAACAACAGCGAATGTAGTTCA
>DFNM01000088.1 GCA_002376045.1 Firmicutes bacterium UBA3567 | reverse complement strand
GGAGAATAGTCATTCCTTCCAATATCACATTTGCAAAATTACATAAATATATTCAGGCTTCCTTTGGATGGCAAAACTATCATTTATTTTCAACACGTGTTATGTGTTTAATAAGAATTAAAGAATCAGCAGAATTATGGAATAAAGAATGGGGTATAGACGGGTATTTTAAATTTCTTGAAAATCATATGGGTGATATGATAGAGAGCAATGAATTAAATTTTACAGTAAAAATAGATCCGGATAAAGTGGATATTGATCTGGAGTTATAAGAGGTTGGCTATGGTAAGGATTACAGTATCTTAAACCTCAAAGAGACCCAGCTGAAAGAGTATATTGATAACTTCACTGTTAGTGCCTGCGGCGGTCTTACCAATGATGATAAGGCCAGTATTAGTGACCTGGAGTTTGTTATCCAGATTTCCAATAAATTCTTAAAGGTCAAGGCAGCTCTAGTAAATATAATCGAAAATATCCTCAATAACAGTATTGACTTTCGGTTTATCTCATATCTTTGAATTATATGAGATCAAAGCTGTTCCCACCTGCAAGCTGGTCTTCGACCGTAAGTTTAGAAGCATTGGGGGAAAGGAATATACTGTGTCTGTCAGCGTAGATACTTGCAGAGATGCTGTATTTGGTCAAGATTTTTCGGCAGATAACCTCAAAATACCCTTGCAGGCATTCATTTTTGGCCAGGTAAAGGCCGACTGTTTTACCGGTAGCATCGTCAATAGCACCGTGGAGGGCAAACTTTTCATTGGTGCCAAACCATTCAAACGGTGTAGCATCCATTTGGATCAGTGGGCCTTGTACCTGTTTAATTGTTTTTGTGTCATAAGATAATGCACCTCGTTCTTCATAGTGACATTTTATCACGATACTCTACAAGGTGACATTATCACAAGATAAACACACAAGATCATAGTTGCTTGACCTATATTACATTTATTGGTATACTGTTTAAACTGTTTATTGACTTAGCACGAGTAAAATTTAATGGGGGTGTTGGTTTTTTGAACAAAACGACTGTTGGTATGGGCTGTGTTACTGTGTGTTTGGCCGGTTTTGCCTGGTATCGCGGAGGTTTTGGTATGGTTATGGATGGAGTGTCCCTTGGATTAATAACCTTCGTGAGGGTATTACCGATACTTATTTTTGCAATGACTGCAGCCGGGTTGATCCAGGTTGTAGTCTCCAAAAAGGCAATTAAACGCTGGCTGGGAAGGGAATCCGGCCTGAAAGGAATTGTAATCGCTTCGCTGGGAGGGGCCCTTATTCCCGGCGGTCCCTACGGCTATTACCCTATAATAGCTTCTTTATTGGCTTCGGGAGCAGATATATCAACGGTTATGGCCTTTTCCATGGCTAAAAGCCTGTGGGATCTGGGCCGGCTTCCTATGGAAATAGCCCTTTTAGGCTCCCGGACTACCTTTATTAGATATTCGATAACCTTTGCTTTTCCGATTATAATAGGATTTTCAAGCTATATTTTGTTTAGAAACTGTGGAGAAAGAGTAAAGGGCTGGATTTTGGAACACACGTTAACCCTTGAAAAAGATTAATTTTGGTAAAATATAAAATGTGGGGAGAGTTTCCATGATTACGGCTACATTAACTTTAGCAGCTATCAGCTTAATACTTTTTTTGATTGCGGGAAGAAGGCAGGACGGGAGCAATGTAAAGGGAATCAAAATGGGGTTTGTTATGTTTAAGAGATTGCTCCCATTGCTGGTGTTTGCTTTTATTACTGCCAGCCTGCTCCAGGTTATAATACCTCCAAATGTGATAAAAAGCTGGCTGGGTAATGAAGCTGGATTCAAAGGTATTCTTATCGGGGCAATTTCGGGTGCCCTGATTCCAGGAGGACCCTACGTGGCCTTTCCGGTGGCAAGCTCTATACACAAGGCCGGTGCCAGCCTAGCAACAATGGTTGCTTTTATAACTGGCTGGGCTATGTGAAGCGTAGGCCGACTTCCCTACGAGATAGCCATGGTGGGACCGCGTTTTAGCCTTTTAAGATACGGTCTGGCTTTGATTTTCCCTCCTTTAGCGGGAGTCATTGCATGGTTTGTATTTTAAAACCTTTTTAGGGAAGGTTGTTTTTGCGGCAATTGCAGAAATATCTGTTATCCCGACAGGAATTGCTACAACCAGTGTAAGTTCGAGTGTGGTTCAAAATTAGGCTTGACAACTATTGACAAGCGGTATTAATGAAAATGTTTTTTTCTTGGTTTTGGAGGTAGCGGAGAAAACCTTCGGCATTCCCGTAAATGGTAATTATTGACATGCACTTTACCCACGCAAAATAAAAAAGAGCCAAAATTTTTTAACGAGATTATACACAATTATACACAAAGGAGTTGGATTGTTTTTACAATTGTTAAGCTGCCATTTCTTCCAAACTAGCTTTATACCCCAAAGATTTCAATTTTTTAACTGCTCTATGAAAGGAGGTCATCTTTTTTGTTATCGAAAGAAACTTCCCGGTCAACCGAACCTCTCCGCAAAGCTGATATAAACATAAAATTATCAGAATTTGAAATTCCACCTATGCAGGATATAATGCTGGTCGGCAAAAAAGCACCTATAGGCCCCGAAGCTGTGAGACAAATGGTTGATGCGGTATCGCCGGACCAATATGAGATAGTTCGCCTCAACGACCATGAAGTTTTTGAAGCAGTAGTACTAAAAAAATCTTTGTTAAAGCTTCTTCCCAAAGAAAAGCTTCTATCGGTTGTAATTGAAGAAGGAAACCGCATAGCTAATGAAAATATGGTAGTAAAGGCCCAGATAAATATAACCATTCAAGTAAGCAGGACGGTGGATTTATAGTGCACATGGTAAAAAATATTATGAGTCAGAAACTCTATACTATTGGCCCTTTAACTGGTGTTAGCCGTGCGGCAACAATTATGGAACGTTCCGGAATAGGATGCCTTCCGGTAGTGGATGAGGGAAAGCTGGTAGGCATAATAACTTCCAGGGATATAAGGGGATCGCATCCCAATAGATTGGTAGCTGATGCTATGACCAGAGATGTAGTAACCATACCGCCAACAGCTTCCATCTGGGAAGCCAAAGAGTTAATGGAAAAGTATAAAATTGAACGACTGGTAGTTGTTGATGAAAAAAGCATTGTCGGTATTGTTACAAAAGCCCAAATTATGGCAGGATTAAGCAAATATATCGATAGCCTGACGGGTTTAAATAAAGCCGAGGTCTTTTATGAAAGAGCTCGTCAATTGTTAAAAGAAAGTCATGAGATAGCTGTAATTTTCCTGGATGTGGATAACTTTGGGCTAATTAATAAAGAATACGGTCATGTATATGGCGACAATATCCTTCGCAAAGTTGCTGTAATTTTAGATAAATTAGTTGATAAAAATCGGGATACTTTATGCCGTTATGCTGGGGATGAATTTGCTGTTGTTACTACCAGACCCCTGGAAGAGGCCGAAAAATTTGCCCTGCAACTGGTTATGGCTTTCGCCAATGAGAAATGGCCTGCTGAAATAAAAATTACTATTTCAGTTGGCGTAGCTGGAGGCCGCCGGTCAGGAATACGCAACCTCAATGAAGACAGCAGTTATATTGTGAAAAACCTGATTAATATGGCCAGTCTTGCTTCAACAAAAGCAAAAAAACTGAAAAGGCCGGTAGTTGTTGTCGATGCCATAGAGTTTAAAGAAATGGTGAGAAAGCAGGAATTTGTTTATGACAACTTAAAATAAGGTTGTGTCAGATAAAGGAGAAGTAAGTGCTGACAGGGGATTTGGAACCAAAACCAACGAAGAGCTCTATACTCAAAAGGGGGTAAGCGTATTTGTCTGCCATGAAAGGGCATGAGATTCTTTTATGCGACCTCGACGCCTTTTTTGCCTCCGTGGAACAGCGCGACCACCCGGAGACCGGGGAAAACCGGTCATTGTCGGCAGCCGACCAGACCAGCGCAGCGTGGTAGCCGCGTACTCATACGAGACAAGAAAATACGGTGTGCACTCAGGCATGCCCATAAGCCGGGCTGAAAAACTGTGTCCTGGTGCGAGCGTTACCGCTGCATATCGGCCGAGGTATTTGCAATTTACGAGCGTTTTACGACACAGATAGAAAAAGAATCAATTGATAAAGCGTGCCTTGCCGTACCGTCCGGAAAAGGCTTTGAAACGGCCCGGAAGATCAGAAAAACAGTGAAGCAGGAATTGGGCCTGCCGATTTCCGCCGGTGTATCCATCAACAAGCTCTTGGCCAAATGGCTTGCGAACTGGCCAAGCCATACGGAATAAAGATGCTGAGGCCGGAAGACGTTTCTGGAGCGATCTGGCCTCTCCCTGTGAAGGAACTGCCGAGCGTTGGGCCGCACACTGAAAAAAAACTAAAACAGGCCGGCATAAAAACCATCGGGCAGCTGGCAAAGTTTCCAAAAAACAGAATAATTAAGATGCTGGGCAGCGTCGGGGAGTCGATCCACGAATTTGCCAATGGAATAGATACACGGGAAATCGAGACGGAACAAGAACCAAAATCTATATGTGAAGAAACCACATTTCCCAAAGACGTGTATGATAGAGAAAAAGCCCTGACTACCCTTTTGGAATTAACAGAACGAGTCGGTTACCGATTGCGCAGGAAAAAACTTATGGGGCGGATAGTTGCGATAAAAATAAGATTCGGCGACTTTAGGACCATTACCAGGTCGCGGATGCTGGAAGAGGCAGTGAATGCCGACGGGACAATTTACAGGATAGCGCGTGAGCTTTTCCTTTCCAACTGCGGCAAACCGCCCTGGAGACTAGTAGGTGTACAGGTCTCCAATCTTGATAAAGGATCATACGAACAGGTATCCTTGTTTTCTTCTATAGAAAAGAAAGAAAGACAGTTGGGCAAAGTTATCGATGAAATCCGGGAAAGGTACGGCAGAGATGCTGTAAAGAGAGCGTCCTTGATTTCTAGGAATGAATCGAGCGAACAAAGAAGATTGTAAAATTAAATATTGGCTGCTGGTTAATCAATTCATAAGGAAGATGATCAATTATGAAAAGGGCCAAAGACCATTTTAGAGGATGTCTTTTAGGTGGAGCTGTTAGCGACGCCCCTGGCTGGCCGGTAGAATTTTTAAGCCTGCCTGATATAAAAAAGAAATATGGTGAAGAAGGCATCATCGGCTTTATTGCAGGAACAAACGATTGCTGATGATTTTCTTATAGGTTTTAAAAATACCTGAGAATGGAAGGAGTAGATATCTGGATAGTAATATTTTATTCAGTAGATGGATAAACCTCCTGAGTAATTTTTAGACAATAATGTTTTGCCCGAAAACTTGCAGTGTATATTTAGAAAAAGGAGTAAGGATACCTGATTTATGTCAGGGATTGCTCTAATAATCCTTGGGGTGGATCCTATGAGAAGATATAAGTATACAGATCAGGAACTTATTAAAAATCTTAAAGATACTGCTAGAAGACTTGGAAGAACGCCTAAAGGACGTGAGATTAAAAACCCGGGATCGTGGGTTTATATAAAACGTTTTGGATCGTGGAACAAAGCTCTTAAGGCAGCAGGACTAATTCCTTTAAAAGAAATAGGGCTATCAAAAGAACATCTAAAAAAAAGTTATACTGGACTTTTATAACAAACACGGCCGCACACCTTCGATATCCGACTTTTATAAAAACCCATACCTTCCGGACCCTCGACACATTCAGCGGAAATTCGGTATGCGTTGGAACGATATTATGAGATACCTCGGTCTGCCCGTGAATCAGGAACATTACTCTGCTGTAGGTTTAAACGACGAAGAACTTTTAGAGTTGACAAAAAGGACTGTAGAGCAGTTCAAAAAAAGGAATAAACGGTTGCCCTGTCTTAAAGAGTTTCGAAAGTTTGACAGCTTACCGTCCGTGCACTACTTAATAAGGAGATTTAAGACGGGCAGCTATAACGGACTGCTTATGAAGCTGGGATACGAAAAAGAAGAACTAAGGGGTATTGGGTATAAAGATGACGAACTCCTTGAAATAATAAAGAAGAAAGCGGAAGAGCTCGGGCGCCCGCCTGTTATATCTGATATGGATACAACCGTAGCGAGGGAAATACGTAAAAGATTTGGCTGGAACAATGCGCTCAAAAAAGCAGGATTGTCTCCTCTTAATAAGACTCCTGTGGAAGTAGCCGAATCTGATGAAGAACTGCTTGAAATGTACAAAAACTTCTGCAGGAAGCTAAACAAGCCTGCGTCTGCAATCGATTTAGACAGAAGCGATGAGATATACAATTCTGATGTATTTGAAATTCGGTTCGGAGGCATGAACAACCTCAGAAAGCTTGCGGGGCTACCCGAGTGCTACAGTGGAAGGAACAAGTGTACGAAGGAACAGATAAAAGACATGTTGATTGCAGAATACCGGAGGCTTGGGTGTATTCCTACTAACAGGGAAATAAAGGAAAACAAAAAATTGCCCTCTCCCTCGACCATTTTGAGGCATTTCAGGACTACAAGTATGCGGAAGGTATGGTCAGACATACTGCACGAAAAACATAAAGGATGAAAAAGGGAATGTACAAGAAGAGGTTGTTGCCAGGTTCAATGATACAAACTTTATTCAAACAGTTGCTGAATTTGTTCGGCGGGTAGACGAAATAAAGAAAATACTAGACAGAAGGTATTAATTTATTTTTATAACCTGCTGTAAGGTTTGACAATTATTTATGGAATACGTTTCCTGGGAAATGATACATAATATTACAATTATCACTTATATATGACCAATCTATCTATATTTTTTACTAGACCAGATGATTTTCGTTTTCCTAATACCTTCTTTTTAACTTTATCATGAGAAATAATTTTGCCTTTTTGAGCTGCTTTCTCTGCAACATCAATTTTTTCTTTCTGTACATTTAGTACATGATATTATCCCAAGTTGCGTGCTCAGGAATATTTCCCAAAAGCTTTTTAGCTTCTTTTGCAGTAGCAGTCATTACTAACCCTCCTTACAAATAAAGATTTACTCTTACTAATTGTAAGAGGGGGAATAGGACTATGGAAAACCTGCGGTACTTTGTAATTGAGTATAAAAACTACCTTGAAGATTATCTGTTAAAAGGTGGGAATGACGATGTATTGTTTGAAGCCTATCAGAAGCTGTTAAATTTGCTTGATGAATCTTCAGCTCAGGCGGCTAACCTTCTGGACATACATAATCGGGTTCTTAAGGATGTGCTGAATATAAGGCAGGATAATGATGTGGTCCAGTGGATTTATATTAAAAGAGCCACAGAATTCCTCGCACAGATACTTATAGCAACAGATGCCCTGCTTTTGTCTTTAAAAGAGGAGGTAGAAAGGGATGTCCTCACCGGTCTTTACAACAGGCTTGCCATTAATGGGATACTGTCGAAGCTGTGGTCTGATGGGCATATGACAGATACACCACTTACCGTAGCAATGCTGGACCTTGATAATTTCAAGGAAGTTAATGACAGGTACGGTCATGTGGTTGGAGATGAATTGCTAAAGGAAGTAAGTTACATTATCAAAAAAAGTTTGAGGGAAGAAGACGTGGCTATAAGGTATGGAGGAGAGGAATTTGTTATAATATTGCCGAAGACGGATAGTAGCGGAGCAAAAATCCCTCTTGAAAGGATAAGAAAACGAATAGAGGATGAAACATTCACCGATGCCGGGATTAAGACTACTGTAAGCATAGGTGTGTCAGTATATCCGGATGATCGCCCTTTGAATATGGAGGAACTTATAAAGTATGCAGACGCGGCGCTCTACGAAGCCAAAACCAGGGGCAAAAACAGGATTCATTTTTACAAACAGCTGGATGGCTAATAAAACTTTTAGGGGGGGGTAATCCAATGAAAGAAAAATTGATGGGCCTACATAAAGCACTGCCTTTGGTTTCGCCTGATGCCGAATTAAGAGAGATAGCAGAGGTAATGCTAAACAGCCAAAGCAATTTGATACTGGTAGGAAAAGAGGGTGAACAACCGCAGGGATATATTGATTGCAAGTCAGTAATAAGAGAACTTCTTAACGAAGGTGACGGGGCAAAAGTTACGGCCGGGGACATGGCTGTTTTAATAAAAGAGGAAAATAAAGTAGAATTAAACGGGAATATGAAGAATATTACTAACCAAATATGCAAGGGCATGGGATTGCCGTTATTTGCCAGCAAAAATGATATAGTAACAGGAGCCTTTTCCCTTGAAGGAATTATTAATGAATTATCAAAGCTGCATGATGCAGAAAAACAAAAGAGGATTGATACAGAGGGGTTAATTGATTATGTGCTTGATGTTATGCCATTAGGAGTTGTATTGGCTGCGAAAGATGGCGAGATAAAAAAATCGAATAAGCTGGCGGAGAAAATAATGAAGGAGAATTTAATAAGCAGTGAAGATATAAGAGCTATAATAAGCAGTAAAGATATAAGAGCTATAATTAAAAATAATTACAATTACGATAAAGTACTTGCAAGCCGCAGTGGAAGTTATTACAGGGTTTCTACAGCCAGAATAGATTTGCAGGATATAGATATAATGGTTATTTTTACAGACGTAACAGCAGAATACAATTTGATGAAAAGACTTGAAAACGCTCGCAAAGAAGCGGAAACGGCACTTGCAATAATGCTTCCGGATCACCGGATAGAGATGCGGTTAAAATCGATAGTGGAATATATGGATGAGTATGATGAAAAAACGGGCAAAATAAAAATAACGGGTGTAATAAGAGATGGTGTTTACAAACATGTCATTAACATGCTTAAACTAATAGCCGATGCTTTTAAGCAGGGTTTAACGAGATTGCCCGGAATGGATAAAAATACGATTGTTAGTGCTGCGGTTTTGCATGATATTGGGAAAGTGCAGCCAACTTTAGAGGTAGGAGATGTGGTAAATCCAAGAGAAGTCTTCGAGCAGGGTTATCTTCATGCATTCAGGGGGGCTTCTATAGCCAAGGGGATGTATAATATAGATGATAATGTATATTATCTGATAAAGTACCACCATCATGAGGAAAAAGAATTACCGAAGGATTTTCCGGATTACCTGCTGCCAATGTATAGATTTTTCAGATTGATTGATGGTCTTTCTGCAGGAATCACCCGGAGGGGTTCTAATGTTAAGATAAGAATAAACGGTAGCAGAGTTTATGTGGAGGAAAAGAGTAATTTTCCGCTTTACAATCAAAAGATTGAAATAGATCTTTACTCAGGTTATTTTAAGAAACTTTAAAAGATGTTTTTTAAAGTTTATAGCCATAAAAATTTTTTAACATCTGTCGTTGTTTCTCAAATCCTTTATATATTCCTGAGCATCTTTATTCCGTATACCTTTGCCTATACCCTTATATTTCATAAAATCGACCCTTTTCTTTACTTGTTCATCCACGTCAATAATAGTAACAACAACTTTTTGCCTTTTTTTCAATTTATAATCTTTATCTAAAATTATTCGTTTGCCATTATAATATCCTTTAACGGCTAACATATAGTTCACTCCTTTCTCCGATATATAGGATAAGTAGATGCTTGCTTTAAAAAGTTACCCCTGAAAAACTCCCGGAACATAGTATTAAAATTATTGATATTCCAATAGAACAAAGGATTTCCGCATGTCTGCGGCGAATATATAAATACAAACAACCCAAAAACTTCATGTAAAGGAAACCCTACACAATTAAAACTAAAATTTATACAGGGTGGTGCTTATGTTAAGGTTAAAAGATGGTCAGATGACAATATAGGAACAAATTCTGCCAAAAGAACTCTTGAAGCTACCTGAAAAGCTGCAGACAATAGACGAAATCCTTGATGATCCCCGTTTCTTTGAACCATACATAAAGCGGTTTAATACCAAAATTGGTAGACCAACCGTTAAGGTTGAAACATATATTCGTATGATGTATCTCAAGTTCCGTTATCAGCTGGGATATGAAACTCTGGTAAAGGAGGTTTCCGACAGTATAAGCTGGCG
>DFNM01000181.1 GCA_002376045.1 Firmicutes bacterium UBA3567 | reverse complement strand
ATCATTGAGCATGCGGGTATCAGAATGGATTTAAGCAAACACGAGGTTTATGTAAAGGGGGAAAAGAAAGAATTAACCCCAAAGGAATTTGAGCTCTTAAAGATTTTAATAGCAAATCCTGGAAGGGTTTTTTCAAGGGATCAGCTTATGGAATCCATCTGGGGTTATAATTATATAGGTGATTCCAGAACCGTTGATGTGCATATTCGCCACTTAAGACAAAAGATTGAAGAGGATTCCGGTGAGAAATTTATTGAAACCATTAGAGGAATAGGATACCGATTTAAGGAGTAGAGAGCTATATGCAAAAGAGAATTATGGTAACATACATGATTATAATTTTATTGGCTCTTTTTTTATCGGGGATTTTTTCAAGCAAAGCCATTGAAAATCATTATATACAACTGCTTAGAAACAATCTCGTTGCTCAAAACCTATTGATAAACAATATTCTGAGAGATGAAGAGATCTCCCTGCCCAATACTTACAATCTCAATGAAATTGCTAATAAAATAAGCAGGAAGGTTAATGCCAGGGTAACCATTATCACTACAGAAGGGCTGGTTGTAGGTGATTCTGAAGAGGATTATAAGAAAATGGATAATCATAAAAACAGACCGGAGGTAGCAGCTGCTTTAAAAGGGGAAATATCGAGCACTACAAGATTCAGTGAGACCGTTAAAACTCGGATGATGTATGTGGCCATGCCTATAAAACAAAATGGCAGAATAGCTGGTGTAATAAGATTATCTATAGCTCTGCAGGATGTTATAAGAATGGTGAGGAACATCTGGAAAATAAATATTCTGGCAGCTTTTATCAGCACCATCATAGTGTTTTTTGTGGGTATAAAAATTTCAAGGGATATCACCAAACCTCTCAGGAAAATGTCAGTCATGGCTTCAGAAATTGCTCGGGGCAATTTGGGCAAGAAAATTACCATTAAAACCAGAGATGAAGTTAGGGAACTGGCTGATGCATTCAACTATATGACAGAAAAGCTGAAAGAAACCATAAACGAACTTGAAGATGGAAAAGGGAAAATGAAGGCCATATTGACGAACATGTTTGATGGTATAATTGCAATAGACAGGAAGAGAAGGATTATTCTTACAAACCCATCGGTGGAAAAGATACTGGGTATAGAGCAGAAGAATACGATGGGGCGTCATTTAATGGAAGTCGTTCGAAATCATGAACTCATGGATTTTTTTAATGAAGTTTTTAAAAAAGAATCCCCTGTGTTTAAAGAAATGAAGGTGATTTATCCCGGTGAGAGGTTTTTAAGACTGCATTTCAGCCCGATAAGGATGGAAGATGGTCGCATTATAGGTGCTGTAGCCGTTATAAGAGATATAACACAATTGAGGAAACTGGAGAGGGTTAGAAAGGATTTTGTAGCAAATGTAACCCATGAATTACGAACTCCCCTGACCTCAATAACTGGTTTTGTTGAAACCCTTCTTGATGGTTATTACAAAGATCCTGAGGTAACAAAAAAGTTTCTAGAGATAATTGATTTCGAATCAAAAAGGCTGCACAATCTCATAAATGATATCCTGGATCTGTCCAGGATCGAAACAGGAAAGGTGGAATTTAAAGCTGAAAAGGTGAATTTAAAAGGAGTTTGTCAGGAAACCCTAAAAATATTCAATAAAAGGATCAAAGAAAAACAAATGGATATTACAGTCAACATCCCTGAAAACCTATCTCAGGTTCTGGGAGATAAGAGATGGCTGGAGCATGTTTTGATGAATCTTATAGATAATGCCATTAAATATACTCCACCTGGAGGTAAAATCGAGATTTTCGCAAAAGAGAAAAAATATTTTGTAGAAGTTGCTGTACGAGATACCGGTATAGGTATCCCCAAAGAGCACATAGATAGGATTTTTGAAAGGTTTTACAGGGTGGATAAAGCTAGATCCCGGGAAGAAGGAGGAACTGGTTTAGGATTATCCATTGTGAAACACATTGTTGAAAACATGGGTGGCGAAATATGGGTGGAATCAGAGCGTGGTAAAGGTTCTACCTTCATTTTTACTTTACCCAAAGTCAGATAAAGTTAGGGGTAAAATGAAATAGCATGAAACGTCCTGAAATGTAAAAGTTCTGGTTAAATACCTTAACACAAACTTAACATGGTGTTAATTATGGTTTAATAAAAAGCTGATATTATAAGACTCGTAAAAAAAAGTTTAAGGAGGGCGCTTCATGCAGAGAATATTGTTGTTAGCTTTAGTTGTTATTTTAATCGGAGGTCTCTTAGCAGGTTGTGGCCAGGATCAACCTTCGAATCAAGAAGGCCAAAACGATGGAGCAAAACAGGGAGAAAAACAGGATGAAATTCTATCTGGAACGATAACTATTGCTGGTTCAACTTCAGTTCAGCCCCTTTCAGAAGAATTGAGAAAAGTATTTGAAGAAAAACATCCTGATGTCACAATATATGTTCAGGGCGGGGGTTCCAGTGCAGGTGTTAAAGCTGCTGCAAACGGTACTGCTGATATAGGGGCAGCTTCAAGAAAGCTTAAAGAATCAGAGAAAGAATATGGATTAACCGTTATTACCATTGCGAGAGACGGTATAGCTATTGCTGTTCACCCTTCAAATCCCGTAGAGGGTATGTCCCTGGAAGAAGTTAGAAAAGTGTATACCGGTGAGATTACCAACTGGAAACAGCTCGGTGGAAAGGATGCTCCTATTGAAGTTGTAACCAGAGAAGAGGGTTCAGGAACCAGGGGAGCTTTCGAGGAACTAGTTATGGAAGATAGTAAAATAACGGACAATGCAATTGTACAACCTTCCAATGGTGCGGTAAGAACAACCGTAGCAAGCTCTGAAAATGCAATAGGATTTATATCCGTTGGTTCCCTGAATGACGAGGTGAAAGGCTTAAAGATTGACGGAGTTGAACCTACTGCTGAAAACATTGTAGCAGGCAAATATCCTTTGTTCAGACCCTTTAACTACCTTGTTAAGGGAGAACCAAAAGGTATAGTTAAGGCTTATATAGATTTTGTTCTGAGTGAAGAAGGCCAGAAAATAGTGGCAAAAGATTATATTCCAGTAAAATAACCATTAAAATAACCTTAATATTTACTACAATAAACCCATTTTTTAGGGGCGGTATTGCCGCCCTTTTGAGTATTTGTAGGTGGAGGTGGAAGATTGAATAACTTAAACAGATTTATAGAAAGGTGTATAAAAAGTGTATTGTTTTTTTGTGCCGCTATTTCGATTTTTGTGGTGCTGTTAATAACCGTTTTTGTGTGTATTGAAGGTTTCCCTATTATAAAAAAGTATGGGTTGCTCAACTTCATACTGGGTAGAAAATGGTATCCGCTGGATGGAGTTTTTGGAATCTTTCCCATGATAATAGGATCCATCTATGTAACCTGTGGTGCCCTTTTGTTTGGAGTTCCTCTAGGAGTTGGATGTGCAATTTTTTTGGCTGAGATTGCTCCCCAAAAAATAGCAAAGATATTAAGACCTGGTATTGAATTATTAGCCGGGATACCTTCGGTTGTTTACGGATTTTATGGATTGGTTGTAATTGTGCCGTTGATCAAGAAATATTTCGGCGGTTCGGGGTTTAGTGTGCTTGCTGCATCTGTAATTTTAACGGTTATGATTTTACCCACTATTGTTAACATCTCTGAAGATGCTATCAGAGCCGTGCCTGCTGAATACAAAGAAGGTTCACTGGCATTGGGAGCAACTCACTGGCAGACCATAAAAAGAGTTATATTGCCTACTGCCAGGTCGGGTATCATGACCGCTATTGTTCTGGGAATGGGTAGAGCAATAGGCGAAACAATGGCTGTTATTCTGGTTACAGGAAACGTTGCTAAAATTCCCAGGTCTTTTTTAGATCCTGTAAGAACATTGACGAGCAATATTGCTATTGAAATGCCTTATTCAGCAGGAGAACACACTCAGGCTTTGTTTGCCACGGGAATAGTTCTGTTTGTCTTAATCATGTTTTTGAACATATTGTCAACCTTTACTCGATCCCCCAGAAAAGGGGGTAAGCTGAGTGGATAAAAAGCTTATCGAACAAAAAATTGCCGTTTTTTTGCTGGGAGCTTGTATAGTTATTACCCTTTTTTTGTTAATTGCTGTTATAGGCCACATCCTTCAAAAAGGATTGGGGCAAATATCTGTAGAATTTTTACTTGAAGAACCAAGAGATATGGGGAGAGAAGGCGGAATTTTTCCTACTATTGTAGGTACGATTTATCTTGTTGTAATTTCTTTGATTATTTCTGTTCCCATTGGAGTTTTATCAGCCATCTATCTTACTGAGTATACACGGAAGGGCCCTGTATTAAAAGCAATAAGATTTGCTACGGAATCCCTTGCTGGAATACCTTCTATAATTTTTGGACTGTTTGGCTTCACTTTTTTTGTTATATTTTTAAAACTCGGATGGTCGGTATTGTCAGGTAGCCTGACACTGGCTTTCATGATGTTACCCACCATTGTACGAGCTTCTGAAGAAGCC
>DFNM01000253.1 GCA_002376045.1 Firmicutes bacterium UBA3567 | reverse complement strand
TACCCTACCCTGAAAACAGTTTATGTAATAGAGAAGAACCTTTTTTATTAACCCTATAAAAAAGACCCAGATAGCCAAGATAATCCTGGGCATATGCGGAACAGGAATTAGACAATGGTAACAACATCGGTACCCGTTTTGATATTATTTCAAAGGTGTACAAGTTTTAGCGGAAGGACAATGGGATTATTTGAAGAATATAATACAAATCGGGAACCTTTACAGGAGGAAGAACATAAAATGGATAATTTTGATAAAAAGGTAGACATAACCAAAAACATTAAGATGCTGGAATGGCTTAAAACCGAACTGGTATCCAGTGTTGCTGCCCTTTTTCGAGCCCTGTTGAAAGGTACTCGAGAAACCATCCTTGATGCCCTTACAAACATCATTTTGATAAGCTATCTATTGGGTAGAAGGCTAGGAATGAGCTTTGCAAGAATAGATTTGCATTTAGAGAGCAAAATAAGGGTGAACATAGATGAGGGTCATCAATCGGAAAAATGGTATGGGGATTTGAGTGAATTGCTGCGCCACCTCGATGCGTGTCGACCGGAGAGGAAAAGGAGGGAGCATTTTGAGTAATACTAAAACAAAGCCTCTTGTTGAGGGGGCTCTGCTGTCAGCATTAACAATAATTCTCAGTATTTCCAGTGTGTACATACCTTTAATAGGGATTTTTTTAACCTTTCTGTGGCCTGTGCCCATAATAGTGTTGTGTATAAGGCATGGCATTAGGATTAGCATAATGGCAACGATCGTTTCGGGTTTGGTTGTTGCCATGATGACCGAACCCCTACAGGCTTTTACCATAGTCCTGGGCTTTGGGCTGATAGGGATTACCTTGGGGTATGCTTTTAAACAAAAATATACCCCCGGGAAAACTTTGCTGCTTGGAGCAGGAGCATCTATCCTGTCAAAGATAATCCTGTTTGCCCTGGCCATGCTTATATTGAATATCAATCCCCTTGTAACCCAGATGGAGATTTTTAAAGAGTCTCTCGACAGTGTAGTCAGGTTTTACAGCACCATGGGTATGAACAACCAGCAGTTACAGGTTCTGAAGGAGAACTTCAACAACATGTTTCAACTCCTTCATATTATGCTGCCAGGAATATTAATTATGGCATCCTTTTTCGATGCCTTTATAAATTTTTCGGTGGCAGGCCTTGTATTAAAGCGGCTGGGTCACAAAGTGGGAAGTATACCTCCAATGAGAGAATGGCGGATGCCGGTTTTTAGTGTACCCATGTTTTTGTCAGGAATAGCCATGATGCTGCTCTACAGGTATTATCAGATCCCTGTATTGAGGTATCTGGGGATAAATGTACAACTGGTGTTTTCTTTGGTATTGATGCTTCAGGGTCTGGTTGTTGTTAATTTTTACTTGAGCCGATTTAATACACACAAAATCGTGGTAGCTGTAATCTTTATGTTTATTCTGTTTAACCCCTTTCTGTCCCAAATAGCAGTATGGGTTGGGCTCTTTGATTTGCTTTTTGATTTCAGAAAACAGCGCTACGCTTAAAAGTTTCCGGAGGTTATAACATGAAAAAAGAAAAAACAAAACTGCTTCTGGATCAGGATGTAGGAATATACTTTGGTATAATCTTCATCCTGATCATCATTCTATCGTATTACAACTGGCGTATGGCCATAATGGGAGCAATCGTGGTGGCATGTTTGTTTTATTACCATTGGGAGACCAATAGACGCCGTAAAGCAGAATGGGAAAAGTATGTGGCAGACCTTGTTATTACCGCAGATACGGCATCCAAGAAAACGGTGGTCAATCTTCCTCTGGGTATTGTCATTATTGACCTTGACGGCAGCATCAAATGGTACAATCCCATGCTGGAAAAAATCTTCAATAAGCATGATTTGATGGGAGAAAACATAACGGAAAAGATTCCTCAGATTCAGCGGCAGGATTTGTTGAAAAAAGAGAAAAACCGGTTTGATGACATAAAAATAGCAGATAGGGTCTTCTATATAGAAAAGAGGTTCTTTAAAGGGAACAGAGAGCACAGGGATTATCACATAGTTCTGTATTTCCATGATGTTACTGAACTAAGGAAAATACAGCAGGATTACAACAGGGAAAAACTGGTTATTGCCCATATACAGGTTGACAATCTGGAAGAGGTATTGCAAGATGCAGAAGAGGAAAACCGGCCCGTTATTATTGCTGAAGTGGAAAAAAAACTCAGGGACTGGGCGGCAGAGGTAGAGGGTTCATTGACAAGGGTTTCTGAAGACAGATTTGTCCTCAGCTTTTACAAAGCGCAATTTGATGAGGTAGAGAAAAACCGGTTTGAAATCCTTGATAAAATAAAGGAAATAAATGTGGGTAATCCAATGTCCCTGACGTTGAGTATAGGTGTTGGAGTAAATGGAAAAAATCCTGTGGAACTAAGTACTTATGCTCAAAGGGCCCTGGACCTGGCTTTGGGCCGAGGAGGGGACCAGGCAGTTGTTAAAGACGGTCAGGATATATTCTTTTATGGAGGAAAAAGCAGGGCCATTGAAAGGAGGACTAAAGTGAAAGCCAGAGTAATGGCCCATGCTATAAGGGAGCTGATGGAGGATTCCGATAAAATCCTAGTTGTGAGCCATGATTACCCCGATATGGATTCCATAGGGGCAGCCGTTGGGTTGATGAAGATGGCAGGATTGGTCAACCGTCAGGCTTTTTTTGTGGTAGAAGACATAAACAAGTCTGCCATAAGCTTGATAGAGTATTTAAGAGAGGATGTAAACTATAAAGATACCATAATCTCCCCTGAAGAAGCCTTAAAACAGCTTACCAAGGCCACACTGCTGGTTGTGGTGGATACCCACAGGCCGAGTTTTGTAACTTCCAGGGAATTACTAGAAAAGTCCAGTAGAGTGGTTGTTGTTGATCACCACCGCCGGGGTGAGGAGTTTATCCAGGACCCAATGCTGGTTTATCTGGAACCCTATGCATCATCCACCTGTGAACTGGTTACAGAGGTGCTTCAGTACTTCCAGGATGACATCAAGCTTTCAGAACTTGAAGCAACTGCCATGATGGCAGGAATCGTGATGGATACCAAGAACTTTTCCTTTAAAACGGGTGTAAGGACCTTTGAAGCCGCTTCATTTTTAAGGAGATCTGGAGCGGATCCAACATTCATACACGAACTGTTCCAGGAAGACAAAGAGCTGATTTTAAGCAGAGCAAAGGTTGTGGAAAATTCCCGGATTTTGTATGATAACATCGCTGTATCCATTGTAAAAGATGTTCAGGAAGATCCGTCCCTGACGGCAGCATTAGGTGCAGATACATTATTGAAAATAAGGGGGGTTTCAGCAGCTTTTGTGATATGTCCTGGGAAAAGGGCTGTGGTGATAAGCGGAAGGTCTCTGGGCAAAATCAACGTTCAGGTTATCCTCGAGAAACTGGGTGGAGGAGGCCACCTCACGGTGGCAGGTGCCCAGCTAAAAGGAGCAACTCCCAAAGGAGCCTTTGATGAGCTTAAAGCAGCCATAGAAGAATATCTTGAGGAAGGTGATGAAAAATGAAAGTGATCTTAACCCAGAATGTAAAAAATCTGGGGGAAAAAGGTGAAGTTGTCAAGGTTGCAGATGGTTATGCCAGAAATTATTTAATACCCAAGGGACTGGCTGAAGAAGCAACAGATTCCAGGCTGAAAAACTTAAAACAAAAACAGAAAGCGAAAGCCAGAAAAAAAGAGAAAGAATTGGAAAAAGCCAGGGAGAAAGCGAAAGAGTTGGATGGCAGGGTGGTTATCATAAAGACAAAAGCCGGGGAAAGAGGCAAGCTCTTTGGTTCAGTAACCAGCAAGGATGTAGCAGAGGCGGTGAAGAAGGAGTTTGGCCTGGATGTTGATAAGAGGAAGATAGAACTTGAAGACCCCATCAAATCCCTGGGAAGATACCCCGTTGGAATAAGGCTGTATCCTGACGTAACTGCTGAAATAATTATTGCTGTTGAAGAAGAATAAATACCACTATGACTATCCCGTCAATTCGACATTGTTCATTAATTTTAAAGGTATTAAAGGTTACACACAAGAGGCCGGCCTTGATCAATCCGGCACTCAACCATTAAACAGACAAGGGGTTTTTGTAATGATAGAGACCATAAAAAATATCTAAAAGCCAACAACCTACCTGCTCTAGAGGCAAAGCTACTGCACTGACTTCATCACACTAATTTACGGTTCAAAAAAACTGTTGGCAAAAGCCGAAGAGTTCAATGCTAAAGACCTGATAAACTCAAACAACCTTATGGAACGGAAAGAACTCTGGCCCTTCAAAAACTGGTCTTCTCAGACTCCGACTTTGATGAAACCCATGCTGAACAGGAAATCCCTTCTCTTCTTGAAAAAATCGATGAGGAGCTGGCCGATATGCTGGCCGGGAATCCGTTGAGGCCAGGCTTCAGCAGAAAATAGAGTCAAAGACGAGGAAACACCCATGAAAGCTACATACGGAAAATCTAGCGGCTCCCTAAAGGGGGGCAGGAGGGAAAAGAATGGAGCATGTTGATTATCTTCAAAAACTACCGCCGCAGAGCATAGAAGGGGAAAAATGTGTCCTTGGTGCTATGCTGCTGGAAAAGGATGCCATTATTACAGCTTCAGAGATGCTGAGAGAAGAGGATTTTTATCGTGAAGACCACAAAAAGATTTTCCAGACCATGATAGATCTGTTTGATAAAAATGAACCCGTTGATCTGGTTACCGTTGCTGAGGAACTGAGAAAGAAGAGCATCCTCGAGGATGTAGGGGGAGCTGTCTATTTGGCGGAGCTTGTTAACAGTGTGCCAACAGCAGCCAATATATCCAAATACTGCAGAATAGTTCAGGAAAAGTCCATACTGAGAAGGTTAATAAGAGTTGCCACCAGGATAATTTCCCTGGGGTATGAAGCCAGCAGAGATGTGGAAGACATTGTGGATGAAGCAGAACGCCTTATCTTTGAAATTGCACAGAAGAAATCTTCGGAAGGGTTTTCATACATAAAGGATGTTATAATGGATACCTTTGAGCGAATTGAGCAGCTTTACAACAGCAAGGGATCCATGACAGGGGTGCCAACGGGCTTTCACGATTTTGACAGAATGACATCAGGTCTCCAGCCTTCAGACCTGATTTTAATTGCAGCAAGACCTTCCATGGGTAAAACTGCCTTTGCCCTGAATATAGCCCAGCATGCTGCTGTCAGAGAAAACATACCCGTGGCCATCTTCAGTCTGGAGATGTCCAAAGAACAGCTTGTTCAGAGGAT
>DFNM01000022.1 GCA_002376045.1 Firmicutes bacterium UBA3567 | reverse complement strand
AATGGGCGAATATTAAGCACAAAAAAGCTCGAGAGGATGCTAAAAAAGGCAAACTTTTCTCCAAACTGTCAAAATTGATTTCTGTAGCGGCAAGAGAGGGAGGTGGAGATCCGGATACAAATCCAAAACTGAAAGATGCTATCCAGAAGGCAAAGGATGCAAATATGCCCAATGACAATATAGAAAGAGCTATCAAAAAAGGTACAGGAGAAATAGAAGGCATTGCTTATGAAAGCATGGTTTATGAGGGTTATGGTCCCGGGGGCGTTGCTATCATGCTTGATATAACAACTGATAACCGAAATAGGACGGCCAGTGAGATAAGGCATATATTTGATAAATACAATGGAAATCTTGGTGAGAGCGGTTGTGTAGCCTGGATGTTTAAAAAAAAGGGTCAGATTATGATGGAGAAAAGAGATGATGTTGATGAAGATGAAGTGATGCTCGTAGCACTGGAAGCAGGTGCAGAAGATGTCATTGTAGAAGATGAAACGATTCAGGTTATTACAGAATCTAAAAACCTTGAAGAAGTTAAAAAAGAGATAGAAAATAATGGTTTCAAGATTTCATCAGCGGAAATTACAATGATTCCTTCCAACACGGTAAAGCTAGAAGGTAGGGCGGCTGAACTGGTTATGAAACTCATAGAGAAACTTGAAGACCATGACGATGTGCAGGAAGTGTATGCCAACTTTGATATTCCTGAAGAAATAATGGAAGAGTACAAAAAACAGGAATAGTTTGGTATAAAAAATATGATTTTAGGATATAATATCCCTCCAGAGAAGAAAGGAGGGATTGTTTTGTCAAAATACTTAACTTTCCGTGTAGCAATTATAGGAATAATAGTGTTTACAGTAACTTTTTTGTATTTTTCCCAGACAAGCACGCATCAAGAGGCTGAACCACCCCAATCTCCAAAAAATGAAGAAGAGCTGGTTGATGAATCTCAAGAGGTAATATTGATTCCAGAAGCAAGACTGATATTTAAAACATATTATGAAGAATGTGCTCATTTAATAGAGGTAGAAAAGCCTTTGTTGAAAGATTTGATCGGAGCAAATCGGAAGAAAATTGAAGAGAAATACCCTGAGTGGGCAGTCATATCTTTCGAAAAAGACCTGGTGGAATTAAAGAAGGTAGAAAAGGGATTATGCCCTGAACATTACTTTATAGGAATTAAAGATGGTTATGTAACTTTGTTTCAGGGGAAACCGGGCACACCAAACGCAAAAATAATTGAAAAAACAGATGTTTCTGTGGATTCCCTCAGACAGACAGACAAATTGCTGTTGGAAAAAGGAATTGAAGTTTATGGTAAAGAACAACTTGAAAAAGTCAGGGAAGGATTTACCAATTAAGCACTGAAAAGTGCTTTTTTTATTTTTCTCAGAGGATTCGTTTGGTTTTTGTAGAAAATAATATGAACAGGGAGGGGAGACAGTTATATGAGAATCATTGGGATTGATCCCGGTATGGCTATTACGGGTTACGGCATAGTAGAAGGAAACAACAACGGTATAAACGTTGTTGATTACGGTTGTATCAAAACAGATTCAGGTTTAGAAATTTCTAAAAGAATAAAAATCATATACAATGATTTAAGAGATATCATTGTTGAATTCAAACCAGAAAAAGCCGTAATTGAAAAGCTTTATTTCAACAAGAATGTAAAAACTGCAATAATTGTAGGTCAGGCAAGGGGAGCGGCTATCCTTGCAGCAGCGAATTTTGAAATCGAAGTTATAGAATACACTCCTTTAGAAGTAAAGCAGGCTGTAACAGGTTATGGAAGGGCAGGCAAAAAGCAAATCCAACAGATGGTTAAAATGATACTAAATTTAAAAAGCATTCCAAAACCTGATGATACAGCTGATGCTTTGGCGGTAGCTATCTGTCATTTGAATTCATACAAATTTCATAAGGAAATTACAAAACAATTGTAATTTATCAAATCTCATAGCTTTTAAAACCAGGGTGATGAAATTGATCAATTATATTAGAGGTAAACTTGTTTATATTGGTGAGGATAATATAGTGGTAGAATGTAACAATATCGGCTATCAAATTTATATACCAAATTCTCTACTGGAACATATTCCTTCCACTGAAAAGGAAATAAAAATTTTCACATATCTGGAACACAAGGAGGATGCCCTGACTTTATACGGTTTTTTAAGTAAGAACCAGGTAGAAGTTTTTAAGACACTGCTATTCGTTTCTGGTGTAGGCCCTAAGATAGCCTTATCAGCTCTTTCGCTTTATACCCCTGAGGACATATATGAAGCGATTTTAAACGAGGATGTTTCTGCTTTATGTAAAATACCTGGGGTTGGCAAAAAAACTGCTAAAAGGATTGTTTTGGAAATCAAAGATAAAATCAACAAAATAATAACCGATACATCGGAGGAAAGGATAAAAGTAATAGATATACACCTATCAGAAATAGATAAAAATGCAATAAAGGCCTTACAAGCTCTGGGATATAATTATAAAGAAGCTGTTGCTGCTGTCCGTTCTATCGATAAGGAATTAAAGAAAAAACATGATTTAAATGTTGTTATTAAATATGCCCTTAGAAACCTAGATAATCTTTAATGGAGGGGTTGAGTTTTATGGAAAAACGAATTTTAACCCCAGATATGACAGATGAGGAACTCGATCTGGAGAACACTTTAAGGCCTAAGCAATTTTCTGATTATATCGGTCAGGAGAAGGCTAAAGAAAAATTAAAAATATTCGTTGAAGCAGCAAAAAAAAGGGGAGAACCTCTTGACCACGTGCTACTCTATGGACCACCGGGTTTGGGAAAAACAACGCTGGCGCAAATAATAGCCAAAGAAATGAAAGTCAGCATTAGAATAACTTCCGGGCCTGCCATAGAAAGACCTGGAGATCTTGCTTCGATTTTAACGAACTTAAATCACGGGGATGTGCTTTTTATAGATGAAATACATCGTTTGAACAGAACTGTAGAAGAGGTGCTCTATCCGGCAATGGAAGATTATGCCTTAGACATTATCATCGGGAAAGGCCCTGGTGCAAAATCAATAAGGTTGGAGTTGCCGAGGTTTACATTAATAGGTGCGACTACAAGAGCGGGGTTGCTTACTTCACCTCTTAGGGACAGATTTGGTGTTATAAACCGTCTGGAGTTCTATTCAGTTGAAGAATTAAAACAGATAGTTTTAAGGTCAGCAAAAATTTTAAAGACTAAAATAAAGGAAGAAGGAGCAGTGGAAATCGCAAAAAGGTCAAGGGGAACTCCTAGGATTGCTAACAGGCTTTTAAAAAGAGTCAGAGACTTTGCAGAAGTCAAAAAAGATGGTATAATAACACAGGAAGTTGCAAAGGCAGGTTTAAAGCTTTTGGAAATAGATTATAAAGGCCTTGATGAAATAGATAGAAAGATTCTGTTAACGATAATCAACAAATTTGATGGTGGCCCTGTTGGGCTTGATACTTTGGCTGCATCCATAAGCGAAGAACCTGTTACCATTGAAGATGTGTATGAACCTTTTCTATTACAGTTAGGTTTTCTAAAAAGAACACCGAGAGGAAGAACAGTTACATCTTTGGCATACAAACATTTTAACATAAGCAAACACGGGGATAATCAACTTGAAATGTTTTAACTGGGGGGAAAGCAAAATGTCTGGATGGGAATCCTTTGGAAGAATTTTTATCATGATAGGAATTTTTTTTATCATCCTTGGTGTTGTGTTACTGGTAGGAGGAAAATTTGGAATAGGGAAACTGCCTGGAGATATTTACTATAAAAAAGGTAATTTTACTTTCTACTTTCCCATCGTTACGTGTATAGTGTTGAGCATTATACTTTCCCTTGTGCTAACATTTATAAGGAAATTTTAACTTCCTCGCTATTTTATTAGGTAAATTATATGTATTTTATACGTATAACGCTACAACGCAAAACAATATATAAAAATATTCCAAAAACATTCCAACCCGCCAAGAGCCTAAATTGAACAATAAACTTTCGCTACATAGCTTGTAGTGTCTTTCTGTAGGATGGATAAGCGTCTTGATTTTTTTAACCGATAATTAACGATATCAACAGCTTTATTGGCTATTAATCTATCATGACTTAAAGCAGTAATGCTCAGTGATCTAGCCTGGGGCATAAAGTGGGAAAACCATAATCGTTCATAACCAGATTTGGTAATGTCATGGTAGAACCGATTTAGGTCTCCGAAATTTATTATATAAATCTTACCATATTTTCTTAAAATTGTATGGGAACGGATTTATTACGTTGTAGTAATAAATGGAGAAGAATTTCTTTCTTTTTATAAGAAGGATTTTATGAATTGTTAGTAAGATAGTTTAATAAAGGATGGGATATGATTAAAAAAATGAAAAAAAATAAACTTATTGTTCTAATGCTTTTTATTATTTTTATGAGGAGCTCTGCTGTTTATGCTGAATCTATCAATATAAAAATAGGGTTATTGTTTGGTGAGAATGCTCCTATAGAGGTTTCATTAAAAGCATCAAAAGGTTTTTGCATAGGTTCCTTTAAGAAGGATGATGGGTTTGAAGCTTTTAAGGAAACAGATTATAAGCAATTGAAGGTTGTATTGGAAAAAGATTATGTAAACTTTATCGCTCCTCAAGAGGGAGAAATTTTAAAAGTAAAAGCTGGAAATACAGTTGCTGTAGAAATCAGACCTAAAGATGATAAGATAATTTATATAAATCAAAAACCTTATAGAGGTAAAGCAATCATAAGGCCGTCCGATACAGGCCTAACGGTTATAAATGAATTAGATTTGGAAGAATATCTATATGGAGTTCTGCCAATGGAAATGCCTTATAATTGGCCCCTAGAGGCATTGAAAGCTCAGGCAATAGCTGCCAGGACGTATGCCCTGAAGAATTTCAACAAATATCAGGAGTATGGTTTTAATCTAAGCAATTCCATAGATTCTCAGGTATATGGGGGTTATGGAGTTGAGAGAGAGTTGACGAACAAAGCAGTTGATGCTACCGCAGGCCAAATCATAGTTTACAATAATGAACTTATCAATGCCTTTTATCATGCTGACAATGGTGGGTTTGCAGAAAGCAGCAATAATGTATGGGAGTTTTCGTTACCATATTTGAAATCTGGTCCCGATAAGTTTAGCATTAATACACCTCACAGTTCCTGGGAAAAAACCCTTAGCATTAAGGATATAGAACAGATGTTGATTCAAAAGAACATTATAATTGATAGAGTGATAGGGTTAAAAATTTTAGATACCAGTGAATCAGGTAGAGTAACCAGGTTGATGATTGTAGGCAGCAAAAACAGCATCATATTAACAAAACAGTCCATAAGGGATGTATTGGATCTGAAGAGCAACCTGTTTAGAATTGAAACCGACAACATGTTTTATATACTTAATGGGCACGGGAACACGGTAACAAGAGATTACTTTCAATCTCTGGCTTTTGTAACCAATAAAGGTATGTATAAGAACAACAATATGGAAATCATACAAATTAAAGGGTACAATGGAACGAGAAAATTCTCTAATCGGTCGAGAAACTACGTAATTAAAGGTAGAGGCTGGGGGCATGGTGTTGGCCTCAGCCAGTGGGGCGCAAAACGTATGGCTGAGATGGGGTATGATTGCACTGAAATATTACAACACTATTACCGAGGTTCACACATTAAAAAAATGGGGGTTAATGTTATAAATGAACTTGAAAGAATTTTATTATCATCTACCGAAAGAGTTAATAGCTCAGGATCCTTTAGAAAAAAGAGATGAATCCAGATTGCTTGTGCTTGATAAAAAAAGCGGAGATATTCAGCACAAGAAGTTTAAGGAGATAATAAATTTACTGGATAAAAAAGATTGTCTGGTTATTAATGATACAAAAGTGATTCCTGCGCGATTACTGGGCCGCAGAGAGGATACAGGAGGAAAAATAGAATTTGTGCTGCTGCAAGAGCTGGATAAAGATACATGGGAAGTTCTGGTTAAGCCTGGAAAAAGAGCAAAGGTCGGAACATGTTTTGTTTTTGGTAAACGCAGCGAATTGAGGGCAAATGTTTTGAGTACCGCTCCTGGGGCTACCAGAATCGTAAAATTTTATTATGATGGTGTTTTTAATGAAATTTTGAACAAAGTCGGGAAGATGCCATTACCCCCTTATATTAAAAAACAATTGAAAGATAAAACACGTTATCAAACGGTTTATGCTAAAAAAGAAAGATCTGCTGCTGCCCCTACAGCAGGGCTGCATTTTACAAAAGAGTTGCTTAAAAAAATTTCTAAAAAGGGTGTAAAAATCCTAAATATAACTTTACATGTAGGGTTAGGTACTTTCAGACCTGTAAAGGTAAACGATATTACTCAACACAAAATGCACTTAGAATACTATCACGTAGATGGGGAAACTGCACAAAAGATCAATGAAACCAGAGAGAATGGTGGGATGATCTGGGCGGTAGGGACAACAACGGTACGAACCCTGGAAACCATTGTAAGTGAAGATGGCCGAGTAAAACCTGGAAGTGGTTGGACTGATATATTTATTTATCCTGGTTTTGAATTTAAAGCTGTTGATGCAATGATTACAAATTTCCATTTGCCGGAATCCACATTGTTGATGCTTGTATGTGCTTTTGCAGGGAAAGATCTTATATTCAGAGCTTATAGGGAAGCAATACAGAGAAAATACAGGTTTTTTAGCTTTGGAGATGCTATGGCTATTATTTAATGGTATTGTTTAGGAGGTTTTGTTGTTGAAATTTGAGGTTTTGCACACGTGTTCACAGACGGGAGCGAGAATTGGAAAGCTAACAACACCCCATAGCATTATAGAGACACCCGTTTTCATGCCTGTTGGCACAAAAGCAACGGTTAAAACCATGACACCTGAAGAAATCAAATCAATAGGTTTCCAAATAATATTGAGCAATACCTATCATCTGTATTTAAGCCCTGGTAATGAATTGATAAGGAAAGCAGGGGGCTTACATAAGTTTATGAACTGGGGCAGATCCATTTTGACGGACAGTGGAGGTTTTCAGGTTTTTAGTCTTGCAAAACTGAGAAAAGTAACGGATGAAGGTGTGTATTTTAGATCCCACATAGATGGTTCAGAGCATTTTATAACTCCAGAAAAATCGATGAAAATACAAAATGACCTCGGGGCCGATATAATTATGGCCTTTGATGAATGCACACCATATCCATGCAGTTACGAGGATGCCAAAAGAGCGGTTGTAAGGACTTCTAAATGGGCTTACCGGTGCTTGAATGCCCATTACAATAAGGAAAGGCAGGCTCTCTTTGGTATAGTTCAGGGCAACGTTTATGAAGATTTAAGGAAAAACAGTATAAATGATTTGGTTTCTATGGATTTTCCTGGTTATGCCATAGGGGGATTGAGTGTAGGTGAGCCAAAAGATTTGATGTATCAGGTTTTGGATTATACTGCGCCGTTGCTTCCTGATAAAAAGCCCAGATACTTAATGGGAGTAGGTTCACCTGATTGTTTGATAGAAAGTATAATAAGAGGTATAGATATGTTTGACTGTGTGCTACAGACGAGGATGGCAAGAAATGGAACAGTCTTAACAAACAGGGGTAGGCTTGTAGTCCGTAACGCAAAATATGCTGAAGATTTTATCCCCCTTGATCCCGAATGTGACTGTTGTGTTTGCGTAAACTATACAAGAGCCTATATAAGACATTTGATAAAGAACAATGAAATACTGGGGCTTCGTTTAACAACCTATCACAATTTGTATTTCACATGGAAGTTGATGGAAAACATAAAAAAGGCTATAAAACAAAATAAATTGCTGGATTTTAAAGAAGAATTCTTCGAAAAATATGGATACATATAAAAGAAAATAAAGGAATTTCAAATCAAACGTGGAATTATTGAAATAACTATATAGAATTTTAAAGGAGGGAATTGAATTTGGATATTGGAATATTTCTTAGACAATTTGGTCCACTTATTCTTATTTTTGCAATTTTTTATTTTCTCTTAATTAGACCGCAACAAAAGAGAGAAAAGGAAAGAAAAAAAATGCTTGCTTCTTTGAAAAAAGGCGATGATGTCGTAACAATAGGTGGAATCTATGGCAAAATTTTAAACATAAAAGATGATGTTTTAACTTTAGAAGTTGGTGACAAAGTTAAAATTAATGTTACTCGTTCTGCTGTAGGAAATGTAATAAACAAAAAAGAGAAATAAAACTTTAAGTACAGCTTTTTGTTATTTTTGGAATATATACAAACCTCCCCTACATAGATTTTTAATAAAGATGAACAGAACAGGATAGGGGAGGTGAGTTTTTGTTATGAAGTTTAAAAGATCATCTTCGCTTAAAAATATTTCCTCAAATATGAGTGTGGCAATAATTTTAAAAAGTCTCATACTAGCATATGTTATATCCCTTATAGCTTTTTTGATAGAAGGCGGGATCATACATTTCACAAAAGTTTCAGAAGATATCATACCACTTTCCGTTTCCATTATAAGCGGGCTGAGTATTTTATTTGCAGGGATTTACATAGCGAAAAAAACAGAAAGCCGTGGATGGCTTAATGGTGGTTTAGTAGGTTTATTGTACATACTGATTATCACAATTATAAGTTATTTTTTGATTCCAGGTTATCAGGTGGAACTTGCTGTTTTGGGAAGAATGATTATTGGCTTTATAATGGGAGCTGTGGGTGGAATAATAGGGGTAAATCTATAAAATGTTTAGATGTTTGTCACACGTATTTTAATTTAGAATGACCTGAGTTTATTGGGTTTTTTTGTTTTCTTTTGGACAAGCCAATTAAATAATAACAATTTTCTTTTTGGAAAATGGAATAATTATGGTATAATTTAAGCAAAAATGCTAAAGAATATGAAGTTATGGGAGGATTTGGTTTTGCTATGAACTGTAAAGACAAAAAAGCTGTTGTAAGCAAACATGTTTTTATAGCAGAAGATGCTGATATAATTGGAGATGTAAGCATACAAAAGTATTCCAGTGTCTGGTATAAAGCTGTTCTAAGAGGGGATGTCAATTTTATTAAGATAGGGAAATACTCAAATATTCAGGATGGATGTGTTATTCATGTTTCAAAGGAACATCCAACGATTATAGGAGATTATGTGACAATTGGCCATAATGCGACTGTGCACGGTGCAACACTGGGAAACAACTGTTTGATTGGAATGGGTTCAATAATACTGGATGGATGTGAAATAGGGGATTATGTTATAGTTGGAGCTGGTAGCCTTATTCCTCCTAACAAGAAAATACCGGAAGGCTGTCTTGTTCTGGGCAGCCCTGCAAAAATAGTGAGAAAACTTACTGAAAAGGAAATAAAAGAAATAAAAGAAAGTGCTATTACATATTATAAACTTTGGGAAAATGGTGAATGATTTTTTCCATTTTTGGTTATACCAAGAATAAAGAAAGATTTTGGTACCCAGCCGCTTTTTTTAAAAAAATAATGTTCACCATACCTTTACGTTAATAAGAGGCTTCAAGGATACCAACTCAACCAAACCCAGGGTTTTGAAACCTTGGGTTTTTTGTGGGAAAAACTTGCTGTGAGGGAGGGATACGAATGTATGATAAAGATGAGTTAAAGCAAAAACTGTTAAAAATTGACGGCAGAGGTTATAAAGCTTATAAGGATATTCAGGGTATATATTCTTTTGATAAAGGCTTTTCGTTAAACATTTCACATGTTCAGAGTGATCCTTTTGCCTCTCCTTCAAAACTCTGTGCAAGAGTACAGCAACAGTGTGCGAAATTTCCCAAAGAATTATATTTAAACAAAAGCAGAAAAATAGCAATAGAAGACTATCTCACAAGGGTGTTTGCACACAACATTAACAAATATACTTCCGGAAACAGAGGTACAGGTAAAAGTGGTATGATTGCTATAGATAGATGTGGTCAAGAGATATTGGAAAGGACATCAATGGTTATTAATGATGATTATGTGGAAGCCAGGTTTGTAATAGGTTTGCCTGCAAGGGGGCGAAGGATTTTAGGAAAACAGGCGATACAAATGTTGATTGATGAAATACCCCAAATAGTGGAACACTCATTATATTATGAAAACATAAACAAAGAGGAAGCTATGGAATGGGTTTTGCTTGCAGAAGACCAGGATTATATCAGAGAAAAATTGGATGAAAAAGATTTGATCGCCTTTATTGGAAACGGTTCAATTTTGCCAAGGGAAAGTGGAATAAGTGACAGGCCTTTGAAAGCAGAAAAAGCCGTTAAATTTAAGTCTCCCGATTCCTTTGAAGTAACATTTGACACTCCAAACCATGGACGAGTTAAAGGTATGGGTATTCCCAAAGGTATAACATTGATTGTAGGAGGAGGTTATCATGGCAAATCTACATTACTGAATGCTATTGAAAAAGGATGCTACAATCATATAAAGAATGATGGCCGAGAATTTGTTATATCAGTTAGTGATAGCGTGAAAATAAGAGCTGAGGATGGTAGAAGGGTAGAGAAGGTAGATATAAGTCCTTTTATAAATAACCTTCCTCATGGGCAGGATACTGCATGCTTTTCTTCAGAAGATGCTAGTGGCAGTACATCCCAGGCGGCCAATATTATGGAAGCCTTGGAGATGGGGGCAAAGCTGTTGCTAATGGATGAAGATACTTCTGCTACTAATTTTATGATTAGGGATGTGAGGATGCAGGAACTTGTTTCGAAGGATAAAGAACCTATTACTCCATTTATTGATAAAGTGAGGCAGCTGTATAAAGATTGTGGTGTTTCAACAGTTATGGTTATTGGAGGTTCAGGAGATTATTTTGATGTAGCAGACCATGTGATAATGATGGACGAGTATCTCCCAAAGGATGTGACGGAAAGGGCAAAGGAAATTGCTGAAAATCACAAAACAAACCGTAGAGAAGAAGGTGGAACAAAATTTGGAAATATAAAGCTTAGGATTCCCCTGGCCAGCGGCTTTAACCCATACAAAGGGAGAAAAGTAAAAGTCAAGGCCAAAGGGCTTCATACCATTATGTTTGGTAGAGAAAATATAGACCTTCAAAACATCGAACAGCTTGTTGATGTTAGTCAGACCTGTGCAATTGGAGATATAATACTTTATGCCCTACAAAAATATATAAATGACAGGAACACGTTAAGGGAGATTGTAGAAAAAGTGGATGGTGATATAGAAAGAAATGGTTTAGAAATCATTTCTCCTTTTCCAAAAGGTCATCCTGGAGAATACGCAAGGCCCAGGAAATATGAAATAGCAGCAGCTATAAATAGGATTAGAAGCTTAAAAATAAAATAGAATGAAAGCAGAGCAAGGGGTGTAAGAAATGAAGGTTACTATTAGAGATATTAAGGAGAATGAAGAAGTTCAAACATATATCAAATTGGGCAATAATAATCTGGGAGTTATGGGTTTTACAGAGCATGGGTTTCGCCATGCCAATCTTGTTTCTCATATTGCTGAAAACATATTGAAAAAACTTAATTATCCTGAAAGAGAACAGCAGTTAGCAGCTATTGCGGGGTATATGCACGACATTGGTAATGTTATCAGCAGATATGGTCACGGCCAGTCAGGAGCTTTAATAACATGGAAAATTCTTGATAAAATGAAAATGCCTCCGGAAGAGATAGCAACTATTGCATCAGCTATTGGAAACCATGAAGAACAGTATGGTCGAGCCATAAATGAGGTGGCTGCTGCTTTGATTCTGGCAGACAAGTCAGATGTGCACAGAACAAGGGTAAGAAACAGAGATATAGCCAAGTTTGATATTCATGACAGAGTTAATTATGCAGTCGAACGTTCCTTTGTTAATGTGAATGAGGGGGAAAGGGTAATCACCCTTGATTTGACAATTGATTTAGATATATGCCCCGTTATGGAGTATTTTGAAATTTTTTTGACAAGGATGATCATGTGCCGCAGAGCTGCGGGGTTTTTGAAGACCAAATTTGAATTGATTATCAACAATGCCAAGCTTTTATAAATACAAAAACACCTAATCAAACCAATTAAATGCTTAAATTGACAAGGTTTTGACTGGAAAGATATAATTAATTTGATAAAGCCTAAAAAAGCTCTTGTTAGGGGGAGTAAACATGAACTATAAAAGCCTTGTGAAATTAATACTAATTGTAGCAATAGCTGTGCTTTTAGGATATACAGCTATTAATGGCCTTAAAATTAGCGAATACAGAATTATTCCTGTAAAAAACGCTATAAATTTGGGTCTGGATTTACAGGGAGGAGTTTATGTGCTGTTAGAAGCAAAAGACAAACCAGGTCAAAGGGTAACAGATGAAAAAATGGATGGTGCTGTAGAGGTTATCAGAGGTAGAATCGATGAACTGGGTGTTGCAGAACCCATTGTGGTTCGGCAGGGAGAACGCAGAATTAGGGTAGAACTCCCAGGTGTAAAAGATACAGAAAAGGCACTTAAATTGATCGGCCAAACTGCTTCGTTAAAATTTGTTGATCCCGAGGATAATGTGGTGTTGAGCGGTAATGATGTTGTCGATGCCAGAGCAGTTTTTGATCCGGAGAACAAACCTGTGGTCCAATTGAAATTAAACAAAACAGGTGCAGAAAAATTCGCGAAAGCAACTCAAAAATTCCTTGGTCAGCCTATTGCTATATATCTCGATGAAAGACTTATATCAGCCCCTATTATAGAAGATGTAATAACCGGTGGGGAGGCTGTTATTACCGGTATACCAACCATTGACAAAGCTGCTGAGATAGCAATGCTTATTAGGGCAGGGGCCCTGCCTGTAGATCTAGAAAAGAAGGAAATCAGAACAGTTGGCCCTACTCTGGGTATAGATTCCCTTCAAAAAAGCCTTCAGGCTGCAAAATATGGAGTAATAGTTGTTTTGCTGTTTATGATTTTTTATTACAGGTTACCAGGGTTGGTGGCAGATTTTGCTTTGTATATCTACGTTGTTCTGGTGCTGATAATTTTTGCTTCCCTTGGGGCAACTTTGACTCTTCCAGGCATAGCAGGTCTAATACTATCCATTGGTATGGCTGTAGATGCCAATATAATAATTTTTGAACGAATCAAAGAAGAACTTAGAATAGGGAAATCCTTAAGGTCTTCCATTGATTCCGGTTTTGCAAGAGCTTTTAGAACAATACTGGATGCCAACATAACTACTTTGATAGCTGCGGGGGTTTTATTTTATTTTGGATCCGGACCGATTAAAGGATTTGCTGTAACATTAAGCATAGGCATTTTAACGAGTATGCTTACAGCTGTGGTAATAACGAAATACGTTTTAACCCTTTTAATCAAAAGTAGGCTAGTATCAAATCCCAAACTGTTTGGTGTATAAGGGGGGCGCATAATGAAGATAAAAGTTATAGAACACAAAAAGATATGGTTTGCAATATCCATTTTCGTGATTGTAACCGGTCTGGTATCATTTGCATTAAATGGTTTGAATTTTGGCATAGACTTTGTCGGTGGAAATATACTGCACTATAACATCGGAGAAAGGTTTAGAACCGGTGAGGTTAGAGAAGTATTGGGAAAATTCAATTTAGAGGACTCAGAGGTTAAAAAGGCCGGGGATGAAGGTCATGAAGTAATTATACGGACTAGAGTTTTGAGCGAAACAGAAAAGGATAAACTGTTTGAGGAGCTCAAACAAAAGTGGCCCCAGATAGAGGTTGTCAGGTTAGAAAAAGTTGATGCGATAATAGGAGCAGAATTAAGGGAAAAAGCAATTTTAGCTGTTACAATTGCAGCGATAGGTATGATTATTTACATTACCCTAAGGTTTGAATTCAAATTCGCCATTTCTGCTATTTTAGCCATTGTACACGATGTTTTAATAGTGATGAGCATTTTTGCAATTTTACAAATACCTATAAACAGCCCTTTCCTTGCAGCTTTATTAACTATTGTGGGTTACTCCATAAATGATACGATAGTTGTGTTTGACAGGATTAGAGAGAATATAAAATTATCGAAAAAGCAAACCCTTTCCGAAATGGTTAATACCAGTATCATTCAATCCTTAACCAGGTCTATTAATACTTCTTTTACAACCCTTGTTACGATAATTGCTTTATATCTTCTTGGAGGAGAAACTATTAAGAGCTTTGCTTTGGCCCTTATTATTGGTATTGTAAGCGGTACCTATTCATCAATATTTATTGCAAGCCCAATCTGGGTTGTTTTAAAGAGTCGTGAAAAAGGGGTAAAAATTTAGAAGGGGGGAGAATATATGAACACAGTAGATATCAGTGGTGTTATTGAACACACCAATTTAAAACCCGATGCAACAATGTTGACAATAACAAAATTATGTCAACAGGCAGCGGAACACAGTTTCCATGGAGTTTGTGTTAATCCATATTATGTAAAACATGCGAAAAAAATGCTTAAACAAACGGGTATCAAAGTTATAACTGTAGTAGGTTTTCCTTTAGGGTCAAATGATACACTGGTTAAGTGTGTAGAAGCTTCGGCAGCTGTGGCCAATGGTGCTGATGAAATAGATATGGTGATGAACATTGCGGCTTTTAAGAATGGAGAGCATGATTTTATAAAAAGAGAGATACAGAATGTTATTCAGGCTATACCAGAAAACATCGTATTAAAAGTGATCATTGAAACGGGTCTTTTAAGTCAGGATGAGATAATAAAGGCTACAAGAATTGTTGAAGATGCAGGAGCTGATTTTATAAAAACTTCTACAGGCTTTAATGAAGGAGCAGGAGTAGAAGATGTCAAACTAATCAAAGATTGTATTGTAGGAAAAATGAAAATAAAAGCTGCTGGTGGAATAAGGTCTAGACAGCAGGCTATGGAACTAATAAAAGCTGGTGCTTCGAGAATTGGATGTAGCAGATCTTTAGAGCTGTTGTAACACCTGTTAAATTAGTGTAATAAGCCTTTTTATAGCCCTTTTGGGTCCTTTTTTTATTTTTCATGCAGGATTTTATTCCAAAATAATAGAATTAAATGAACTAAAAAATATGGAGGGACTATTATGCAACTCACATTAGTTTTTAGTTTGTTGTTTGCTTTATTAGTGGCAATTTTCGCGATATGGAATTCTACAGAAATCGTTGTAAAATTTCCATTTATAGGACAATATTCTACTTCTCTTGCGCTGGTGATTTTGGGTTCAGCTACATTGGGTGCAGTAGCAGTCATGCTTCTGGGGGTTTTCAATCAGGTTAAATCCAGTTTATTGATATGGGATTACAAGAAAAAGATAAATAAACTTGAAAAAACCATTAAAGATTTAGATGCAGAAAAGAAGGAGTTGTTAAACCATCAAAAGTTTTTAGAAAAGGAAATCCTTGCTTTAAAGCAGGAATTCCCCGGTAAAAGCCAAAACCCTGAAGAGAAGCGAGAAGAGACCAGCAGCAGCGAGAAAAACGGTAAGCAGGGAGAAAAAACAAATCAGTAATTTTCATTGTATAAAATACTAATTGTTTGATAATAGAATGTTAATTGTTTATAATATATTTGTTGGGGAGAGAAAAAAATTGCAGTCCTTGTGGAAAGTTAGACAGCATAACTTTCAAAAAGAGGAGATTTTAAAGCAGGAATTAAAATTAAACTGGGTATTGGCAAAGATTTTAGTAAACAGAGGAATTGATACTCCTGAAAAAGCCAGTTTTTTTTTAGAAGCAAAATTGGCTGATCTT
>DFNM01000200.1:7624-7852 GCA_002376045.1 Firmicutes bacterium UBA3567 | reverse complement strand
CCTTACGGCGGCCTTGACTGCCACATTGCCCGGTGTGGATACAAGCCAACCGGGAAAGGGGGTTACATTATTTGGCTGTCAGGCTGCAATTGATTAAAGCAAATTGCTTCGCTTTCCCGAAAACCTGTGCCGCTGTCGTCGAAAAAACAACTTCCCTTTTCCAGGCTCATTAAAATCTTAGACACTCGTTGACTACATTCGCTGTTGTTGAAGTATCCGGTCAATTCT
>DFNM01000200.1:0-7307 GCA_002376045.1 Firmicutes bacterium UBA3567 | reverse complement strand
TTCGCTGTTGTTGAAGTATCCGGTCAATTCTTGACAACTAAAAAGCTTTCTTATAATGATTTAACCATTGACCGGATTGGGTTTGCATGGCATTTGACTCAATTAAAATGGAGAAGAACCGGTTTTGTTTCGGCGAAGCATTAGTCACCGTCGCGTGGAACTTTCTGGATATGTTTCTTGTAGAGCTAACTTATCCGCAGAGCACAGGAGCGAATGCTTTTTATTACCTCCTAACAAGTTCGATTATTCAGCCAAGCATTAAAAACCCGGGAAAAACATTCCCGGGTTTTTAAAAAAGGGCGAAATATATATTATTTTGGGGAGGGAGGAATCTGATTGCTCAAGTTTTTGGTGCCAGCCATCTTTATGGTTTTAAAAACATCAAGGATTTTAAACCTTATTTTTATGGGAATTTCACCGGAATTAGCATTATCAACCACAAGCCTGAATTCCTCTTCTTTCAGGACTTTTTTCAATTCCTGTTTTACCCTTTCATCTGTAAGCCCATGGGTAATATCTATAAAGCACAGGGGCGGAAACAGCACACACCACCAGTTTTGGCCCTTTCCACTGCCTATAACCACCCTCAGGGCCTGATATTCTCCAGCGGGGAGAGTGATTATGCCATAACGTCTTGTAGGAAAGGGGTATGTTCCTAATTCAGCAGCAACAGGATAATTTTTGCCGTGTTTTTTTACTATCTTTGCTGCAGCCGCCTGGATTTCATCTAAATTTTTTCGAATAATTGTTTTTGTTTCTTCAATACTGTCAGCTGTTTTGAACTTTCCGTTCATCTTTTGAATAATGGCATCTCTAACTCTCCTCTTCAATTCCTGGTCTTCCTCTGAATCGCTGTTAGCAATGACGTGCAGCCTCAATAGTTTTTCTGAAAGATCAGGGAGTTCTGTAAATGCTGCCGGTTTTTTTCCACCAATCATAAAAGGTATTGTTAAAAAAAGGGCAGCAAGGATAATAGCCGCAATCACTTTTTTCATCTTTTTTCTCCCCTCATATAATTTGTTTTTCATTCTAATTATTTCCCAAAAAGATTTTTTTAAACACAGTTTTAAAATTATTTAAAAATTCCCTGCCGCCTTATTTTAACATCTACATTCAAAACCACTTTAACATGTGGAAACATCAAGTCCCATTTTTCCTTTACTGTTTCCCAGTAATCAGGGTGATATTTTCTCAAATGTTCACCAAAATTCACCACATCAACTCTGTATTCGTCCTGAACTTTTTGTAAAGCATTGTTTATTTCTTTAGTTATTGCCTGTTCGATCGGTTTTTCATATCTTTCCAGATTTTCTTCTTTTTTTATAATCCTTTCTTCCTTTTCAACTATTCTGGCTTCACCTCTCATATTGATATAAAAAACCGGCATTCCATCCTGTATTTTTGCTTTTGTTTTGTTTGTAAAATTTACCAAATCAAGCACTACCAGGCCTTTTTGTGGAGTCTGTAATTCAATAGATGTTTCTACAGAAATCCTGTTAATTTCTTTCAACATCCATAAAATTCCTCTAGTTTCTCTATCTGATAACCAACCTACAAGCTTCCAGTTTTTAATCACCGCACTACCTGCTACAACAGCCTCTTTCTTTTCAGGCCTGATACGCATTACCAGTGAATTACCGTTGGTTTCATGCAATTCGGTTATAACCTTTCCTATGGAATAATTGATCGCTCGTAAACTGCGGCTTGAATTAAAATGCACTATCTGGTTAATGTAGGTAACTACCAGTGGTTCCATTTCGGTTTCCATCTTTAAAACATCTTCAGCCTTTCCTTCACAGATATAAAGTTTAGCCATTCTTAAAAAATCCTTGTTCCTTTGAAAAACATCCAGAAACCTGTCCAGGCCACCTTTGGCTGCTTCTTCCCCTATAACTATGGCAGTCATGTGTTCAAAATAAAGCTGCCGACTTAATCTATTTGTTATTTGTCTAATGGTTCCATATACGGTATTACCGGTGCTTTGCAGTATCTGTTGGGGTGTCTCAGGCCTCGGCCCCCCACCTCCTTCTGCTCCCACGAGCTGACGGGGAACCGGCATAGTCAGAGTAACTTTAATCTTATCCTGTTGCCCTTCTGGTAAAGCATCTATTCCCATCATCATTATAAAGGTCTTTTTTTCTAGATCCATCATGTTCCAGCACCCATGAAAAAAAATTGAGGCACCTATCAATACCGTTAATATAAAAACTTTCCCCTTCACCTGTTTAACACTCTCCTTCTGATCCAGTGAGCCGTTAAAATCAATAGCGGCACTACAAAAATATAAAAGAGCCCCATATTGCTTACAGCCTCCACGGCTTTTCGTGCCTCCAAAACATCCTTTGGAAACATGGCAATCATATATGCTACAGGTACTAAAGGAACAATGAAAGATTTGAATTCTCTGGCTTTCAATATTCTGCTTATTCCAAATGCAGAGGCAAACAGCATTGGAGAGATGGTAGTAAACCCTGCAATAGACCACAGGGAGAGGATTACTACATCCATTCTTGGAAAAACGGTACCGGCTGTTTCTGTCATTCGAAGCACGGATATGCCGGGCCATATTAGCAATGAGGTTTCAACTATTCCCAATACTGCTATAACTGTTACCACGACAAACAGGTATAGGATGCTTACCATTAGAATTGCCACAAAACTGCTGTAGGTTGACTGATGGGGATTCTGCATCAGCGGTATGAACAGCAGCAAAACTTCAAACCCCAAAAAACTGACTACTGTTGCCTTTGTACCGGCAATAATTTCTTTAAAATCCAACCTCAAAAAAGGCATGAAATTGCTTAAATCTCCATTAAATAAAATTATCATTAAATAGATAATTATTACCGGCAGCATTAAAATGGGAAGCAAAACTTCAGCCGTTCTAGCGATGGGTTCAATACCATGGCGGGTAAGATAAACACACAGTGCCAGCATTGTCAGAATGATAACCTCAATAGGTGTTCTGTCCAGCAAAAACACTTTTATTACTTCCCCAAAAATTCTTACAACCATTCCAGTTAATATTACCAGGTATATAATCAATCCCAAGTTAAACAGATGCCCAAATACTCCAAGGGTTTCAACGCTGTATTCTATAAAGGTTTTTTCGGGAAACTGTCTTCCTGTAGAGGTAACAATTGCAGCCCCCAAAACAGAAATCCCCCCGCCGATAATTACCATCAACCAGCTATCCGGACCTGATTTTTCAGCCAGGGTTGCAGGAAGGGTTGTGATCCACACCCCTATTAAAGTGGTAATGATTAGAACAATGGTTTGAGGTGTAGTTATTTTATCGTTCATCAATCCTCACTCTCTTCCCTGGGGGGATTATCCCGCCTTTCATTCCTCTGTCTCTTATACTCCTGAGGCCTGGAAACTCCAGGTCTGTATTTAAGCATAAACAAAGGTGCTCTAATAAAGGTATCCAGGAGTTCTATTAATCTAGCTGACACCAGAGGGGATAAATAGTGGGAACCAAAGCTTTTTAAAGTCACCAGATGAACCACTAAAGCCATAAAAACCAAAGCAATTCCGTACAATCCCAGAAATGCAGCAGCGCCTAGCACCACAAAAGTTAATACCCTTATACCCGCAGCAAGGCTGTAGTTTGGAGTTGCAAAGGAAGAAATTGCCGTAAATGCTACGATTATAACCATAATGGGGCTGACAATCCCTGCTCTGACTGCTGCTTCTCCAACGATTATGCCACCCACCATACCAACTGTTTGACCTATAGGAGCTGGAAGCCTTAAACCTGCTTCCCTCAGGAGTTCAATGGAAAAAGACATTATAAGTGCTTCCACCAGGGCAGTAAATGGTACACCTTCTCTGGTTGCCGCTATGGAAAGAGCCAGGGGTGTGGGAATCATTCCCGGATGAAAAGCAATAAGAGCAACGTATAATCCCGGCATCATTAAAGAAATGAAAATGCCCGTAAACCGCAGCAGCCTGATGAAGCTTGCAATATACCATCTTTCAAAATAGTCCTCAGATGTTTGCAAAAGTCCTATAAAGGACATGGGAACAAGGATTACAAAAGGGCTTGTATCCACAATAATGGCAATTTTACCTTCCATAAGGCTCGATACAGCTACATCAGGTCTTTCCGTGTATCGAACCTGAGGAAAGGGAGACAGCCAGTCATCTTCAATGAGCTGTTCAATTTCCCCGCTTTCCTGTATGGCATCCTTGTTTATTTTTCTTATTCTATTATCCACCTCTTTAACAACCTCGGGGTTTGCCAGATCCTCAACATAGAGCACTGCAACTTCCGTGTTCGTCCTGGTCCCTACTTTATACATTTTTACCTTTAGTTCATTATCCCTGAGCCTTCTCCTGATCAGGGTTGTGTTGGTCTTCAGGTTTTCTACAAAGCCTTCCCTTGGGCCCCTTACTGCGGATTCGGAAGTGGGTTCCTCAACGTTTCTGGATTTCCACCCCCTGGTTCCAACTATTACTCCTTCATTAAATCCTTCTATTATCAATACGGTTTCCCCGCTCAACGCCGCCTCTACCAGTTCCCTCATTTCCTTTGTTCGTTTTACTTCTGGAGCAGTGATTCCCTGATCAACTATGTAATCTATGCCTAGAAATTCTTTTTTGTTATTAAAGGTTTTCAGATTAATCTCATAAATCAAAGGCTCCAATATCCCGTAATGGATTCTTTCCTTTTCGACAAGGCCATCTATAAAGATGAGCAGGCCTTTGCTCTTGCCATCAGGCCCAAAGCAAAATCTTTTGAAAATCACATCATCACAATCTTTGAAAATATTCTTAAATGTTTCCAGGTTTTTCTCTAGATTCCGGGAAAGTCTGTCATTTATCCGGAGGGGCCTTGTATAAATTTTCTCTGGTTGTTTTTTTTTGAATAAATTTTTTAAAAATCCCAGCAAATTCAAGCCTCCCATTAATTTGTTATCACGCTGCAGGCTGCCAGGCTAATGGATATTATAATATATGCTATCCCTATACCAATAACCATCTTGCTTTCCCTGAAGAGCCTTTTTACCAATAAATCCTTGCGGTCAAAATACAACACATAGAGGCCGCAGGTCAAAAACAAAAAGCTTAACTCAAAGTTTGTTTCATCTTTCAAATATTCTATTATCTGGGGAAACAAATCAGACATGTCGGTCTACCCTTCCCAAAACTACATCTCAAATTCAGGATGTTTGGGCTCTTTTGACTGGAGTAAGGTCCTTTCAGGTTTTACAAACACTTTTTTAATAATATCTCCATAGGATAAGTTTTTTATTTATGAATCTTGATGTTTTTGGGGTTTAATAGTAAACTGTGTACATAAAAAATTTTATAAAGATTTAAACGGAGGGATTCTGTGTTGCAAAGCATCGTCACATTGGAAGCCATCAAACGATACAATGGTCAGAAGGAAATAAATTTTCCTTCCAGAACCGTTGTTACTGCCGAAGCCAGGTCATGGGCTGAAAGAAACGGTTTAACAATAAAAATAGGGGGTAAACCCATTGGCCCTACTCCAGAATACTACAGGGAAAGCAGGGATAACAGAATCGTAATATCCGTTATCGGTGAAGACAGGGTGGGGATAATCGCCAGGGTTTCCGGGGTGCTGGCCGAGCACAACGTGAACATTCTTGATATAACCCAGACAGCCCTTGAAGGATTATTTACAATGATCATGCTGGTGGATGCAGGGAAAGCCTCCATCAGCTTTGAAAAGTTAAAAGAGGCTTTGATCAAGGCAGGAGAAGAAATAGGTGTAAGGGTTGATGCCCAGCATGAGAAGGTATTCAGATTCATGCACAGGATATAGGAGGGATTAAAGTGACAGTTAGCATTGAGGAAATCCTCGAAACCATTCAGATGGTGGAGTCAGAAAACCTTGATATACGAACGATTACCATGGGTATCAGCCTGAGGGATTGTGCCCATTCTGACATAAAAAAAATGGGGCAAAAGATATATGACAAAGTAACAGGCTATGCCAGGAACCTGGTAAGGGTTGCTGATGAGCTGGAAAAGGAGTATGGTATACCCATCATAAACAAACGGATTTCCCTCACTCCCATTTCCATAGTTGCTGAAAGCTGTGCACAAAAGGACTACACATACATTGCCACCATAATGGACAAAGCTGCAAAAGAAGTAGGTATTGATTTCATAGGAGGGTTTTCAGCCCTGGTTCACAAGGGTTTTACTGCGGGTGATATCAATCTGCTGAACTCCCTTCCTGAAGCCCTTTCATCCACAAAAAGGGTGTGTGCTTCCGTCAATGTTGCCGCAACAAGAACAGGAATCAACATGGATGCTGTGCTTGCTATGGGAAACATCATCAAGGAAACTGCAGAACTTACCAGTGATAGGGATGGAATAGGATGTGCCAAGCTGGTGGTGTTTGCCAATGCTGTAGAGGATAACCCCTTTATGGCAGGAGCCTTCCATGGAATTGGTGAACCGGAGTGTGTTGTTAACATAGGGATCAGCGGTCCGGGAGTTGTCTGCACAGCTTTGAAGAAGCTGGGTAAGAATGCCGATTTTGGTCAGCTTTCGGAGACAATAAAGAAGACCGCCTTCAAAATTACAAGGGCCGGTGAATTGATAGGCAGAGAAGCCTCCAGGCGCCTGGGGGTTAGGTTTGGAATAATCGATTTATCTCTCGCTCCAACTCCTGCAGTGGGAGACAGCATAGCCAACATCCTGGAAGAAATGGGCCTTGAAAAATGCGGAACCCATGGCACCACTGCTGCCCTGGCGCTGTTGAACGATGCCGTTAAAAAAGGTGGTGCAATGGCTACATCTTATGTTGGAGGATTGAGCGGTGCCTTTATACCCGTAAGTGAAGATGCAGGCATGATATCTGCCGTTGAGGCAGGAGCTCTTGATATAAACAAGCTGGAAGCCATGACCTGTGTGTGTTCCGTGGGTCTTGATATGATTGCAATTCCCGGAGACACTTCCGCTGAAACGATATCCGCTATAATTGCCGATGAAGCTGCCATCGGTGTGATCAACAACAAAACCACTGCTGTTAGAATCATTCCTGCTCCCGGGAAAAAGGCAGGGGATTGGGTTGAATTCGGAGGGCTTCTGGGAAGGGGTCCTGTTATGGATGTGAACAAATTCGATTGTGCTGTGTTTGTAAGGCGCGGTGGTCAGATCCCTGCTCCCATTAACAGCCTTAATAATTGATTTTTTTTATAATTTCAACATGGTCCCGGTTTTCAGCCGGGCTATGTTTTTAATGCTTCGCCGAATCGCTAAATATATTATGCTGCTATAAAAAATATTTTTGGTTCTTCTCCCGAACAGTTGGTTAAGGGTTAAGC
>DFNM01000157.1:23860-38695 GCA_002376045.1 Firmicutes bacterium UBA3567 | reverse complement strand
CTCAACCCTCGTGCGAATCAATCCCATGGCTTCCAACTCTTTCTTTTCCTGTTCAAATTCATTCCAGTCAATGGAATCACAATCTTTGACAACTTTTTTGAAAAACTCAAAGGTTGTTTTTCTTCCCTTGAAGAAATCCTTTCCTTCCTGCTCCAGACGAAGCATTTCTTTTTCAACAGCCTTCTTTGACTGATTGTAAGTCTTTTCCTTCGGGTAACTTACCAGGTTGAATTCGGCAGATGCTTCCGGTTTCTTTTGTGCCCTTCTAATGCAGTTCACTGCTTTTATCAAATCATTATCATACAACTTGTTCCTTTCTTCCTTGGCTTTTCCCATCACATTATTTTTGTGCCCTTCAATAAGCCCAATGTATTGCTTCATCTTTGCTAATGTTTCTTTGTAAAACGTCAGGAACTCCAGAGGTTTATCAGCAAGTTCGATTTCTTTGTCTTCAATCTCCTGAACCAAACCGCCCGTGCAGAAATTTTCCAGTGTGTCAATATAGTTATTGAGGTTTTTTACTTCTGTCATTTCTCTTAACCTTTCAGGGGCATCCAGGAAATACTTGGCCCATCTTTTGGCTTCAGGCATTTCATCAAGATAGAAATCAACAATTTCTTTAAAATTTTTGAGTATCCTTTTGTATTCTCCAATAACTCCCCTATCTTCAGACCATTTAAATTCCTCTGTGGTTTTTCCTTCAATACCGCATTCATTGAGTATCTGTTCAAGCCTTTCCTGTGCCTGGCTGTATTTTGCAGTTTGAAGGTTATACGCCAGCGTGTAACTTTCCTTTACCGTTGTTTTGTACTTTGAAGTGGTCAATTCCTTATAATTGGTGGCATATTCCAGTTCAACGCTGTAACGCTTTAACAGATTTGTAACGGGAAAAATCGGGAACGTTATGCCGCGATACTCGTTTACTTTCTTGATTTCTTCAATCATTTTGTTTATCATGGTGGATGCTGGTTCTTTTATTTCCTTTATATACTCATGGAACAACTTAATATGCCGTATCCTGAACCAAAGTTCGACCTTCTCATCATCTATTTTGAGTTCTTTTATAATGTTGGGGCTGAATACGGTATAAGATTTCCACCCCTCTTCGTCATATATATAATCAACCAACTCATAAAATCTTTCTATATTCGCCATTACCTCTTTCCAGGTATCTAAAGCATCTTCCTGGACTTCAACCAATGCCTCCTGGTTGATTCGTTCCAGATACTTTTTAGCCTCTTCTAATTTCTCTCTATATATAGGGTTCTGATAATCCAGGGCACTTAAATACGGACCTTCTATGATTTCCCGCAGTTCATTCTTTTCTTCTACAAAGTCCTTTTCAAACCAGTTCTTCACTTTTTCATATCTCTGATTGAGGTCTGCCAAGGTAATCCTTTCAATAAAGCCCTCTGATTTTCTTATCAGTTTCAGCGCAATGAAAAACTCCAGCCACTGTTCTATAATCTTTTTGGGCTTTACTTTCTCAAAGCAACTGAAGAAGTTTTTCGTTTCAAATTCTTTTATGCTTCTCCTCTGAACTCCGATAAAAGACAAGAAATAGCCAAAGGACCTGGGAATATCAATATCCGAACTTGAGCCATGGACAAAAATGCCGGTGTTTTTATATCCCTTTTTCTCCAAAATCGTCCCTATGTGGACATGCTTCAATAAATACAACAGGTCCTGATACTCTCCGTCTGACAGTTTCACTTCCGGATCGGAGCCCAACTGTTCAATGGTCGCTCCGTGTATCAGCATTCTCTTAAAGGCCTTTGCCAGTAAATCTATATCCCTGTAATCCCATTGATTTTTGTAAAGAATCGGCCTTAAGATATATCCCTTTTCATCTATTTCTTCAAACCAGTTCCTTGCAGCCTGGATGAAAAAGTCGTTCAGTTTGCGTATTTTTTCTCTGTAGACAATCCCTATCTGATTTGCCGAATCCCTGAAGTCCACTATGTCCTTGTCAATAGACATGACTTCCAGAATTTCTTTTTGCAGCCTTGATATCTGAACCGGAATCAGGCATTTCCCCACTTCTTTAAAGTCCCTTTTTATTTTTTCAATTGTTTCTTCAACAAGTGTATCCGACAGGACATAGATAGGGTGCACCCCTGCTTCCAGCAGTCTTTTATCCTGTATGCCTCTGTAGAGTTTATCTTCGTCTTTCCCCCAAACAATGGTTACAATATTTTTGGGGTGAACAGTAAGCCAGGGGCCTTCTTCCACAGTTGTTCTTATACACTGCATTCCCGCCAGTTCAAAAGTCTCTGTTTCGTTGTAGTTGATTTCCAGTGCCCTGACTGCACCGGTAAGAACCCTTAATACTTCCCCTTCTTTATCCTTTCTCATCTCTTCAATGTATTTTTCCAGTTCTGCATTCTTTTCTGCGTCAGTAAGATAACTGAATTCCCCTTTATCTACTCTGTATCTCTTGTTCAACTGATAAAGATAGGCGAAGTTAGGCCCTATATATTCTGCTTCCCTAATTCCGTCTTCCTCGATCTTTTTAGCGATATATTCAAACAGAATTCCGGCCGCTTCTTCCACGCCCTCTTCGGGATACAGCATCCTTACCTGATCCAAAAAGGTTTCCTTTTCGGCACCGACAATGTATTCATTGTCGCCGACATGAAGGGAGTACATTTTCAGGCTCTTTAACAGCATTTCAAGGTCGAAGGAACTTCCGAAGGAATTAACGAAAACATTACCATAGTCCCGTCTGTAGCCCACTTGATGCAAATATTCTCCGATATCGTCTTTCTTTAATTTTCCGCAGTAAAATTCCTTGAAAAGTTTTGTGCCATCAGCAGCCTTTGCCTCCAGCATTGCCTGCAGTTCATCCTGTTTGTAATTGCTCTTGTTCAAAGGAAGTTGCTTCAACAAGGCATTTTTGATTACATGACGGTATTTTTCCTGACACCTGATATAGTCAAAAGCCGCTTTATCTATCAGGTTGTTTTTAAACCTGGAACTGGTGTTGAGCAAATCCTCCAGTATTTCTCCCGTCTCAACATCTGTTCTGCCGGCTATTCTGTAATCCACCTCTGCCATGATAACATTAAACCAGCCAAAGTTGCCGCCGGCAATGGTATAAGCCGCTTCCACCAAGCCATCAGGATAGGAAGGTATTTTCCCCTCAGCCCTCAGATGCTCCATAAAGTCGGAAATGTCGGCAAAGGTGTTGGTCTTTAGTTCGCAGATAGGGATTCTCCGCTCCAATGCTCCGATACCTTTTATGTGATAGCCAATAACAGGTGAACAAAGGAGCATAAAGGTTACATTGGGGTATTTCTTTCTTGTATCCTCATGTTTAATGGCTGCGGATATCACCTTTATTGCCTCTCCGTCCACCCTCTTGATATGCTCTTTGTCCTTTTCCAGGCCGTATTTGGCAATTTCCCCGGCAGTTTCCACTTCCTCAACGATAATGAGGAGGTGTTTAAGACCGCAGGATTTCAAGTAATCTATGGCTTCATTGATTAGACCGTCCAGTTTGGCAATATCCAGCAGCAACTCATCCTTATCAATTGAATCCAACTGCAAAATGTCATAAAGCCTCTCCTTTTTAAATCCTAAAGGCATCAAAGAATTCTGCAGTTCTTTTATTACCCTTCCCTGAATACTGGCTTCAGGTTCTTTAGCCAGATAGGATAGAGCCGTATAAATCCCGTAACCGGCCCAACTGTCCCCTGTTAGATCTTCATGAAGCATTTGCGAATACCGGATGTATATGGGGAGAATCCCGTCTTCAAAGTTGTCGTTCAGAACCCTGACCTTTTTTCTTTCTCCGTCTTCTGATATAATCCAGCCTTTATCCATTCCCAAGGCTTCTGAAATAATCTCAAAGGCAATCCTCGTCTTACCGATTCCCCACTTGCCGATGACAGGAAAGATGGTAGCCATGCCTGCGTCTTTTACCGTACCAATAAAGGATTTAAAAACCTTATAGAATTCTTTTTGTCCAACCATCGGCTGCGTAAGGGGAAAATCACTCGTCCCGTTAATAGACCATGTGCTCATATAAACCCCTCCTAAAACACCAGTTTAATGAGTTGTTTTTCTTTGTCTCCTAAAAGCCCCCGGCCGTGCCTGGGCTGCCCCTGTTCCGTTCCTGCCAGTTTGAATTTCCCTTCCGTAATTCCTTTCATAAAATAACGATCAATCCACCAGTCCAAATTATCCTCTGACAGCGGGTCAACTCTTTCTTTCAAAAGTTCGCCCACGATGGCCACAGGGAAATATCCTCGTGAATCTCCATGCTCTTTGATTAATAACCTTAAAATATCCAGATCGCTTTTAAAGCCGTCCAATTTTAAACTTTCTACAACATCAGCACCGACATGTTCTGCCATTTTTTCCGTATCCAGCACGAATCTTCCCGGCTCCCTTTCCGCAAACCAGCCCAAAAATTCGAATAATGTCAGGGGCATTTTTAAAAAAGTACCGATATGACTAGTAGAAGGGGCTTTGTTGAACATCCCTTCAAACTCTATGTTTTCGTTGTCATCAATTTCAAGTTCCTTCTTCCAGTAACCCCCCAAACATTCCCTGGAGAAGGTCTGCATGAAATCGTTGAGGTTTTTTGCTTCTTTACCGGGGTTGAAAATATAATACTTTACATTGTCTACTTCAACATAGGCTTTTCTGCTGTCGGCTAAAAACTTTTTCTTAAAAAAAATCCCTTCACCGTTCAGTATGCCGATCATTAACCCTCTAACCCGTACGGAATATTTTAATAACTGTCTGGCAAGGATTTTTTCCCAGCCATTGTCCTCCTGATAAGCCCTTACCATATCCACGGCTTCCCGGGACAAGCAGTAGCCTTCGCTGTCCTTTTTAATAAAATTGCAGCCTGAAATGATCAATTTGCCATTTTTCCATTCAGCACCGAAAAGTCCATATACTTCATCTGCCCTGACAATTCTCCCCTGTTCGTCGGTCTGGTAATTCAAGTATTCTTCCGCCAGGGCATATTTGCTGCTGCAGTTCATCCGCTCCGGCAGTTTGGCAAGTATTTCGGGCCACCTTTCAATAGAGGACCGCTCCATCCAGAACCTGTCTTTTGTAATGTGTATAATCATAACCCTCGCCTCAATTCTTCTATGTATTCTTTCAGCATGTTTTTAAATTTTCTGGACCTGTTTTTAATGATAATTCCCTCAGCTGTATAGAGCCGGTCTTCAAAGAAAGTGTTCAGCACATATTCCCCATCCCTGTAAACAATTTGTTTTGCATCCATCATTCCAAACAAAACGCGGTTGATTTCCGGTGCTTTGTCAGGGAACAAATACAACTGACTTGCATCACAGAAGTCCTTTACAAAATGCTTAAAATTTCCTATCCTGTACTCCCTGCCCTTTAAATCGTAGATAAACACTTCTATTTCCTGTTCTATGTAGGCATTCTTTTTATCAACGGGCCTGATAGAAACACCATCAAAACCTTCCGCCTTATACTCGGAAATGACCATTCCCATAACAACCATAAATGTTTTCCAGGGGTGGGATAAAATTTCTTTTATGTCCTCTGTAACCTCATAATCCCTGTATTCATATGGAGTTAAAGTGTAATCATTTTTGACGTCAAGCATTTTAAGGTCGATATTGGAGGCTATCTTTCTTCCCTTCACCCATATCTCATTGGGGGTTTTGCCCATTTTGGGTGCTTCCGCATCCTCCACATCTTCAGCCAGTTGCATCAGTCTTAACCTGGTCAGTATGGACCGGTACTGGGGATACCCTTTGAATACAGGACCGTAAAAAGATTTTACCTCTTCCGTTTCAGGAATTTGACTGTTTCTTATCTCCAGTACCCTGTCTGCAAATTTGGGAATATGGTCTATAAACTCATACAGAGCCTTTCCGTCACCCCTTTGACCGATGGCATAGGCTTCCTGATATACTTTCAATAATAAATGATCCAACAAAGGGGGATAATAGCATACCAGAGAAGATATAAAATCTTCTCTGGTTACTTTGCCGCTGAAATCAATCCACTTTTTTGTTATAACTGCTTTATTATCTATGGTTTTTATGAAATTTAAGTTTTCCAGATATGAAAGGTATATATGGGTATTGATTTCTCCGTAGTCATGTAGCATGTTCAATTGCTGGATTAGTTTCTTAACCTCAACCACCCAATCACCTACTTTCAACAGCAGATTCCTTCAGTTTGGACATATCAAATTTCCCTTCAATCAGGTCTTCTACGTCCTGTTTGGCTTGTTGGATTAATTCTTTTGATTGATAAATTTTTTTACATCTATCCTCTTCTAATTCTTTTAACTGTAATATCTTTTCTTCACTTATTATGGGAATAACTATTCTTTCTAAAAAATCTTGATTTAAACCTTTCTGTGCACTTCCGGTTGCTTCTCTTCTTATTAAATCATTAAACAAATCATTAATTAGCAAATAATAAATATAAGATGCATAGGCCCTGTACTTTTTCTTTAATCTAATACAATATGTGTGTTCATTAAGAGTAGATTTTTTGGTACTATAGTTAACTGCTATTTTGCCAATTGTCTCTCCATCCTTTGCAAATAATAAGTCTCCATACTCTACTAACCTGGATTTATTAATGTCAACTTTCACCTTGGTATTAAGTTCCATGAAATTTGTTGATATGTCACCACTTTGTATAAAGAAAATTTCTTCTCCTGTATCAACTTTACTAGGCTTTTTTCCTGTAAAAACAACCTCTACTAATTCATTTAACATAACAAATTTATCTTGGCAGTTTCTTAAAAACTCTTCTTTAAGTAAATATTTTTGATTATAGTAAGAACTATCAATTCTAGCAGTTAAAACTTGAGGCCCTTGCCATCCAAATGTATCTTTAACATTTTTGAGTTTTATTCTTAATTCATCTAACCGTAATTCATTTTTAACTATATCCTCTGCAATTTTCTTTAATCTCCTGGCTTCTTCCCTTAATTCTTCCGCCCTCCGCACCTTGTCTCCAATATATTTTTGGATTTCCGGGGAGGGGATGGGAATTACAATTTCACCTAGATCAGTATTATTTATATATTTTCTTGTTGAAGAGGATGATTTTCTAAGTATTAAAGCATGCCCATATTTACAATTTAAAAATGTGGAAATATAATAAGCATCATAGTCTTCTTTTACAGAAAATTTGCATAAACTTTGAGTAATATTTGCTCTTTGGGGATAACCTCTATAAACAATAGTTCTACCTATTACATCTTCAGTAGCACCTATAACTGTAATAACTAAGTCATTTTTAACTAATTTACTTCTTTTTAATTTATTTTCATGGTCTTCTTTTGAAATATAAAAAAATTTACTATCGTTTAAATTATTGTAATCTATATTAACAGTTTTTAGTAAAACAGCACCGTCTTTAATTACCTCATCTGAATATTTTGGAGTACTCCCTGTAATAAAACTTGATTTTACAATGTCTTTTAATTTTAATAAATTAAGTCCACTTTCTAAAACTTTTTTTTGCTTAATAATAAGTTCTGGAGAATAACTTTCACTATCTAAATTACTATCAAGATATTTGTCAGAAACCCATATTGTATTTGGTCTGTTTAAAATTACAAAATAATCTATCAAAACAAATCACCTCTACTCCATATTCTCTGGTACACCTTTTTTATAAGCCTCAACAATTTTTAATAAGTCATTATGATCGTCTCCTAATTGTACTTCCACATTGTTCTTCACGACAAAACCAACTTCATCTGCTACTGCCATAAATACAGGTCCCTGCTTTTCTCCGGCGTGTTCTTTCTTTTTAAGGTAGAGCAAGGAAGTTTTTGCTCCAGCGCCGGATAATTTGAATGTTTCCTGTGGAAGACTGATTACCGCCTTTAAGATTGCCTTTCCACCTTCAAATTCTCCTGTCACCGAGTTCTTTTTGCCCATGATGTATTCCCTGACGTACTGGTATTCTGAATTAGATAGAATACCGTCAGGCACCACAATCATCAAAAGCCCACCGGGTTTTAACAGTTGCAGGCACCTGTCGATAAACAGCACAGCCGGATCTATTGAATTCACCGGCTTCCATTTTCCTTTACTGTTGGGCTTTGCCCCCAATGATAAGCCGTCCGGGCTCATTCTGTTGTTGCCGTCCTCATCAATATCCCTTGAATACATTTCGATTATTTCCTTGCCTCCCTTTACTTTCGCTGAAATCCCGCCTTTTTTGAAGGGAGGATTGGTGATAATGGCATCAAAAGTTTCAGGCTTAAGTCCTGTATTGGTCAGGGAATTTAACGTCTGAAATATAGGTGCTTTCACCGCCCCGTGCAGGGCCATGTTGATTCTTGCTTTCAACACCATTCCCGGAGAATTATCCGCTCCCACAAAGCAGTGATCAACCATCTCTTTAAACAACTTCTCATGTTCTTTTTTATCGCCTGACAAATCATAGAGCAAAAAGTTTCTAATTTTTATCAAGGCCTTGATTAAAAAACCGCCTGAGCCGCAGCAGGGGTCCAGTATTCGAAGAGTTGGTATGCCCGTTTCAGGATCTCTTCCAATAATTCTTGAGGTTCCCTCCTCGATAAGGTCATGAATAACCATTTCCACTGCTGCTTCCGTAACCTGCCTGGGGGTTAAATATGTTGCCATTCCTTCATCATTTTTATATTTTCTTCTTAGAACAACATCAAACACCCTTCCAAGAACATCGCCTGACAAATCTGCCAGTGTGGCACGTTCCTTATACACTTCACCGTTTATTGAGATGCTCCCCAAATCCTGCAGGGCCTTCATGATACTTTCATAAATATCTGGATTCTGGAGTTTTATGTACTCATCAGGGGAGAAAATTTTTATCTTTTCTCCCTGATCATTTATGGCAACATAATCTTCATGGTCTTTTATCTCCTTGAAGGCTTCCCTTATTTCCTCAACTACTTTTTTTCTGTCTTCGGCATTCTGCAAGTAGCTGTAGTCAAATATCTCGGAAAACCTTCTACCGGCCAGGTTGCCTCTTTTTAGTTTATAATCGGGGTTATTGAGCCTGAACACTTCCATAAATACAAATTTACAGATTTCATCAATGGCATCATTTGAATTGTTAACATGGTCTTTCATGGCATAAATCTGCTCATGGATAGCATCAAATCTTCTCTGAAGGGTTTCATACATTCTGTTGGACCATTTATCAATTGGTGTATATTCTCTTTTTCTGATATTTAGTTTATCAATGTCTTTTAGAACAGGTATTTCCGGAATATTTTTCATTTCTTCCACATTCAAATATACATTGTTTACCCCGTTGGTAATCCAGGCATAAGCAGGGAAAGGATTCAATTCCATGGCGTCATAGTTTATGGCATCAACCAAATCCGGTGTCAGTTCCACGCCATCTTCCACTTTCTTTACATAAACGTAAACATCATTGCCGCCAGCCATAAAACTGGTTTCGTCAATTTCTATTACTTCCTTGTACCCCATTTTGCCAAGTTTTTCTTTTAATTCCTGCATTACAATCCCTCCATTTTTAATTAACTCTCTTTATGCTCATTTTGGTTAATTCATCCCGCTATTTCCTGCAGATTACAACTCCATTGGGCGAATAGTATTTCGAACTGCCCTCCACAATTTTCAACAGTTCATTTTTGCTCACCGTTATATCTGAGCCCAGTTCCCTTAAAATAATTTTTATGGGTATTTTGGGCCTATCCTTAAACAATTCATCCAGGGCATTGATTACCTTCGTTTTCAGGTCTCCCCCTCCAACAAACCATAATCCGTTATTTTGGGTAATATTTTTATCCATCTCTAGAAATAATTTAACCTGAGAAAGGTTCCACTTCACTCCTATCTCATTGAGTCTTAAGTGAATTTCTTCTGCTGATTTTGGCGTTTTTAATTGGTCATATATTTTTTCTATCACAGTTTTAACACACCCCTTACCTTAATGTTCCTTATCCTTTGGAGGACATTTGTCGTTTCCATAACTATCTTTGCTCCTAATCCTACCATGCCTATTTTGAATTATTAGTTCAGAATTATTGTTTTGAGCAATCCTTTTTGCAATATCTATTGCCTCCTTTTGTGTTTTTGTTACTTTTGTGGCTCTTTGGTTGCCCTCTCCTTTTACAGCCCATTTGTCACCGTGTCTAATAACCCATTGATTTTTCTTTGACATTATCAACCCTCCTTCTTGTCCGCATGGAAGTATTCCTCTAAAATGCTTACATACTCTCTCATTTTTCCTGCAATCTCCTGTTCGCATTTCAGCCTCGGTATTCTGATGTTCTCAAACTCTTCTCTAATTACGGTTCTAAAATACAGACCTGCCGAAGCCCTGTCCAGTTGTTTAATAATTATCGGCTGTTTAAACAAAAATAAAAGATAATAGGGGTCTATCCCTTTTGGAACGATGTTGTAAAAGGCATCGCTTGCCATCACATTGGCAAATCTCTGGGTAACAACCGCTGTAATGTGTTTTTCCGTCCCTGCAGCACTTCCCGCTTTTGCCGTTATAATCTCCCCTTCCTGTAACACATAGCGTATTCTGCTGCTAAGTTCACCGTAAACTCCCTTTTGGCTTTCTTTTATTACCGACAGGTCATCATCAACATTTGACAGGTTTATATACTCAACCCAGGTGTCATCGGGCATTTGGGGTCTAACGGCCTTTTTAATCGTTATGACTTCATTTAATTTCTGCCATTTGACATTTGGCGAATCAGCATGAATGTATTCATAAAGTTTGCTTTTATAATACACATAATGCTTTGGGTCAAGCCTACGCTCACTTAACATTTTCTGCTTTAAATATACGCATTTCGGCAGTTCAAATAGAATATCATCCTGTTTAACTTCTTTTTCAAATAACCGAAGACAATTTGTGTAAAGTTCATTGGCTTTTTTCTGTAAATTTAGTAATCTTCCTCTTTTAATATGTACCCCTCTATAATCTGCCGGCACAATCAAATCTTTTACGGCTTTAACCGTTATTCTGTTTAACACCCCCGATTTGACAGACTCTAAAGCATATTGTCCGGATTCGCTGTTTAAAAATTCCAGTAACTTCTCCGCCTCTTCTTTTTTTCTCATCCTTACACGGATAATGTCCGAGGATATTACACTGCCCTCTAAATCCCCGGAAACCATTGCTGCCTGTCCAGATTTTCCAACAGCAGTTATTAGAATGTCTCCTTCCTTAACATAATCTTTTTCTTGAAGCCCCTCTCTGGAAATAAATTTAATGTTATAAGGATATATATTATCGCTCTTAAAATCACTTGGACTGATAATTTTTACACCTGAATCAAGATATTTCCTTTTTGCTCTGGTACCGTCAGTTATTTCTTCTGCTATGTCAGAAAGCCTGACCGTCTTTTTCCCTTCTAAATCTGACAATAACTTATATTGGTTTATAGCAAAGCGGCACGAAATATTCTTTTCGCTTATATATTTTTTGGGAATAATAATATATTGCACCCATCTGCCTCCATTGCATAATTTCTCATATTATAGCAAATCTTTCTTTTATATTATTGCATAATTTCTCCTATGTCAAGGACCAATGTTAATTTTTCCCTGCATTAATAAAATTTCTGCGGTTAGTTGATAGAAAGGTAAAAAATTTAGTTTTAGTTTATCTTATCAAGGTTATTGTGGATCCAATAATTTTTTACAAAACTCAACAACCAGACTTCGGTTTAAGATATCATGACAGTATTGATTGGAATAGTTTCTCAAACAACCGTAACAGCTAGTTCCCCCTTCATTTCCTCCACAACTACAGCTATCTACAACTTTTAAGGTTTCTTTTAAAACGGTTTTTAAAACATTTTTATCTGCCAACCTTCTCACATGTCCTGCACCCCCAGGAACATCATCGAAAAGAATCAAAGCTGGTTTTGTTGGATCCCCTGAATAAGGATAAAGACATCCATCTATATCCTGTCTCTCTATTCCCAGGGCCCGACTTGTCCCTTCCAAAAGACCATACAGCAGAGATTCCCAAAAGCCTTTTCTATCTTCATAATACTCAAATATTACCTGCAAAATATCAGTATTAAACTCATATCCCAATGCCAGTCTCTGCATTCTGCCATTGCATGGTGTTTTCCATGGGGTATTATGTGAATTTTTGTATTTACCATCATTTATAACAGCATAACCACATACTGGACAGATTAAAAATTCTCTTAAACCCGCATGGTTTATAACAGCTAATTTTCCATCAACTGCTGAAATTAACTTCACCTTGATTTCACCGAAATTCATTTCCAAATTTTTATCCGTTTCTGCCTCTCCTGCATAATATTTTCGAGTAGAGAAGGTTCTTTCCGGTTTTATCATTCCTGGTTTTTTGGGTTTTTCCGAAATAAATCCGAATTCTGGTATTACAAAAACTCCTTTCTTTCTTCCAATTTCAGTTCCACACGCTCTACAGGTTTCTAAATTCAAGCCTTTTTCAGCAATTTCACTGTGATAGTATCCGCAATTATCACAGATTGCATAGCTGTATTTTATCCACTCCCTTTCGGGTAACTTTTTTAAGTAGCGGCTCGTCCACAGTTTCCCCCCTGCTACCACCTGACTACCAGGAGCATATTCTGAAAGGGCAATCTGTAAATCTCGGCTTAAATCAAGCTGTTTCGCTGAATCACCATGATGATAGATTTGTAAATCGACTACGTCTACAGGGAAACCGTATTTGGGCAATATATTTCTTTGGGCCATAAAATTAATTAAATACCTTTTTTTAATCGTATTGATTGTCTTTTGAATTACATAGGCTCTATTGAGCTTGTTATTATCTTTTTTATATTGGTCCCTTATGTATTCCAACTGTGTTACATCGCTTTTTAGTTCCTGGTATGCTTTATGCATTACCCCAATTTTTTCATTAAAAAGCCCATTTATCCATTCCCAATTCTTTACACCTAAATTATCATGCAGATCTTTGGGTACAATTCGCTCTACTTCAGTTTTTAAGTCGAGGAGTCGGGACTCAAGATATTCTTTAAACAGTTTCACCCCATCAATGTTGGGATGAAAGAAGAAATCTTCAACTTTTCCAAAGTAATCCTTATACTTTTTCCAAAACCTGGATAGTGCTGTGGCATAAATGTGTCTTCTTACAATTTTTTCATTTTTAAGTTCAAAATATGGGGGATTGACGATACCATTAACCATTCTTTTGGGATTTTTGAAATTGGCCAGATCATGAGGCCTTCTCTGAGCAAAAGTAAGGGCAAAGGCAGTTGAGTCGGTTCTGCGACCTGCTCTACCTGCCCTTTGAATATAATTCGCCGCTGTTGGAGGTACATTTCTCATAAAAACTGATTCTAATTCTCCAACATCTACACCCAGTTCAAAGGTCGTTGAACAACTCAATACATTGATTTGACCCTGACTAAACTTTTGCTGTATTTCAGCCGCTGCTTCAGTAGTTAACTGAGCAGTGTGTTCGCTAACTTTCATTTTCAAAGGTATTACTCCCAAATAAAGATTTCGATAGTGATTTTTTGCAAATAATTTTGAAGGATCACATTCGATAAGCTTTCCCGAACATCTATAAGTTGGGCAAACTCCTTTCAAATTAAACAAAGTTATACGGTTGCATTTTGAGCAAAAGTACCATTTAATACTTTCATCAATAATACCGGGTTTTATTTCCCAAAAGTCAGTCTTGATTCTGTACATGCTTCCTTTGCGGGGAACATTTATTGAAGAAAAATATTCAGAAAAAATGCTTGCTTTGTTAAGTCTGAGACCATATATCCATATATCTTCCAACATTTTCTCACAATCTTCATAAGAAATATCTTTTCTTAACCCATATTTGCAAAGACGAAGCAGAAAATCCAACCTTGAATTCAAAATGCCTTTACGTGTAGGACTCCAACTGTAAACTTCTCCTTTTATGGAGTGCTTTTGTTTGAAAAAATATTCACTGTTTCTGGGTTTAAAGAAATCATCTTTTGGATCAATATTTTCCGGGAATAAAACAGCACCATTTTTTCTAAAGCTATCTAAAAGTATTTGAAACAATAACCATATCTCATCATCATTAAGATTCCACGGATCATTTTTAAGCGGGCCCTGCATTCTAAAATCCTCAGGTTTAACTAAAGAAAAACCTAAACATCCCAATCCTTCTAAACTGTTTCTACGATCAATTGCCAGAAACTCATATAAAACCCACTTCCATGCTTCATTTTCTATCTGTTGAGGGCTCTTTTCAGGAAAAATATTTGCCTCTTGAATGTAGATTTTTATAGAATTTACAAGATCCACAAGCCTCCATTTATTAGTAACAGCCTTATTCTTATATTTTTGAAGGGTCTTAAGAATTAAACGTCGTCGTAATATTTGTGAATATGTATTATCCAGATATGTGGCATAAAATGCAGCATCCTGTCTACTGTCAGAAAAAATCAAAAGTTGTCTGCTTCCTTCATCTGTTATAGAAGGGTCTTTATCTTTTTTAAAACTTTTTCTTAGAGTTCCCCAGGTGTTGTTTTCTTCTTCGTTTTTTGATTCTTCGCCGGGTTCTCCTTTTGAATGCTTTATCTCCGGCAATTTCTGGTACAACGAAGTAGCCAGCACACTCGTAACTGCTTCCCCGCCAAGTAAAAAACGCCAAACTATTGAGCCCTGTGTGTTAACACTTCCACAGGCAGGGCATTTATGAACCAATCCATCCTTGGATTTAACCTTTATTAGTTCAAAAAGTTTGGGGTTTTGACATTCACAAAACTTCCCTATCAAATTGGCTTTATCTATCGTCCCACAAATCCCACATATTTTGTAAACTTCTCCTGTGCCTTCCTCTCCACCTTTAATAATTTCATCTTCGTTATCAGGAATAGGTTGT
>DFNM01000157.1:0-23453 GCA_002376045.1 Firmicutes bacterium UBA3567 | reverse complement strand
AAAACTTTTCTACCGTTCTCTGATTTGACTTCTCCAACCAGGTAAACTGAATCACATTGTCTGCATGTGGCAATTTCGAAAACAGGATAATGCTTTCCGTTTTTATTAACACTTTTCCTTCTTTCTAAAAAAAGGGTTTTTTCAGGATAGAGAGTAATGTATGCGCCTTCAATTGCTCTAACAAAAAGGTGATATCTTGCAGGTATTAATGGTTGGGCCTCTTCACCGGGTTTGGCTTTGTTAGCCAGAAAAACTAATGATACAAGATATTTTTCTGGTTCCCTTATATCCTTGAAAATAATTTTGGAGACCTCTTTAAAATCGCAGGAGTCTTCTTGTAACATCTTTTGCAGAGTAATAACTCTTTGATCTCCTTTTAAAATTTCATATAAAAACTTTTGCCATTGATTATCTTTGACTTTTGATTCAGCTTCCCTTATGATTTGATAAGGGACATTGTGTTTTTGAGCTAATATACTTAAGTCATTTATTTTTATGCTTTTTATATTGTTTGCTTCGATGTTCTTTTGTAATTTAATGTATAGCTTTGGATCAGGTTTTCCCCATATTTTTTCTGTAACTCCCAACTCCATTTTAATTGCGCTTATTACATCTTGACGTTCCGGTGAGTTTTTTGACCATTCAAACTTTTCATCAAATAATTTTTCTCCGAATTCTGCAATCTTAGAAAAATCTTTCTCCCCTCCACCCAGTGTGGCACTTGTTGCAATACATCTTAATATGTTCTTTTGGCTTTTTACTACCCTTTCTTTCAGCCTTCTTAGCAGCATAGCCATCTCTATTCCTTTTGCCCCTGAATAAGTATGCACCTCATCTATTACTATAAACTTCCAGTAATTTGCGTACTCTCCATCGAAGAAAACATTGTCCTGAGGTCTCAACATCAAGTATTCTAACATTGCATAGTTGGTTAACAATATGTGAGGTGGAGTGTTTTTCATTTGTTCTCTAGAAACCAGTTCATTTTTTAAGGGTTCTTTACCGTTATTAATTTTTTTATATTTATCAATGGCGTATTTGGTTCTTTCTTCAGTTTCTCCTGTATAACTTCCAAAAGTTATATCAGGATAAGGTTTTAAGATCTTTCTTAATCTCTTTAATTGATCATTCGCTAGTGCATTCATAGGGTATAACAATAATGCCCTGACTCCCGGAGTTAAATTCCCTTTTTTTTGTCTTAAAAGATGGTTTAAGATTGGAATTAGAAATGTTTCAGTTTTTCCACTGCCTGTCCCCGTTGCAACTATAAGATTTCTCTTTTTTCCGATTATTTTCCGTATCGCTATTTCTTGATGTTTATAGAGAGGACGATCTAGAGGAAAAACATCCGAATGAAATTTCAAAAATTCTTTTGAAAGCAACCCCTCATCTATCAATTCACGTAGAGTTTTACCTTTAACAAAAGGAGGAGTGGCTTCTATAATCGGACCTTTGGAAAATTTATTTGTTTTACTTAATTCTTTTTCCAATTGCGTTTGTAATACTGGATCATTCAGTGAAAAAGTAGTAGTAAGGTAGTCTATGTATTTACCAACTACAGATTGGGTAGTCTCTAGTGGATCGAGCGGCATTGAAAAACCCCCTTTACTATAGTTTTATAATGAATAGAATATTTTCACAGGTTCTATGTGAATTTTCTTGTGCCTTTCTCTATATTCATTCCATTCCCAAAAAATCTGTTTACATTTCGGACAATATACAACTCCATCTCCTTCTACATCAATTAAAAAAGGTAAATATTCTTTATCATAATTAATATAAAAACTTACAGGATTTGTTTTCATGCTAATTTTTCTTCCATCAGGCCCCAAAAAGTAAAGATTGCCTTTAAAACGCTCTTCATTTTTAAATTCCGGGGCTTCTTTAATTTCTTGTATGAAAAAAGGATATTCAGGATCCAAATTATATTGTCTTCCTTTTTCATCTTCTAATTTGGTAAGTTTTATGCCGCTGGTCTTTATTGCATCTATCACCTCAGTTTTCGTACCTACAAAAACGTCTTTTGTATTAAGCTGATTTTTTTGTGGCAACCTTGAATATGTTGACCCCCACAAGTTTTCTGTATCAAATTGAATTCGATAACAACCCAGGGGTAACATGTCAACTCTTTCTTTTATAATCAAACTGTTTTGACCTTCTTTAATTTTTAGTTTCATAGGTTCATAGTCATTGTTCTCTGACTTTTTGAGGTTCCATAATCTTAGTATCCTATTTCTGGCTTTACCTTTCTCTTCCCATCTGATTTCAATTTTTCGTTTTTCATCCTGTAACTCTTGATGTACTTCTATGTCTTTTACTTCCCATTTTGTTCGTATGTATAAAATCGGTAATGCATCAATTTCATCTCTATTTGGAAAGCTTAAATAAAACTTTTGTAATGGGGTATTGCTTTCTCGTAAAGTATCTCCAAATTTCTTCAAATCGTAAACCACTTGATTTCCTTTTACTTTGCTTGAGCTTTTTTGGTCATTGTCATTCAATGTTAGTGTAGCTATATCGGCAAATCCTTCTGGTATCTTTATCTTAAGAACAGCAGACGATGAGTCAAAAATATCTTCATGCCATATTTCCTTAACAATTGAAAACCATGAAAATTTTTCTTTATCCCCTGATGTTTCAATCTTCCAGCTAATAGACGGTATTTTAATATTCAAAGGTAATATTATTCTTTTATCTGTTAAATCATATGCCAAGTTCCCTGAAATTTCTGATTTTGATATTTTTGTTTTTATTTCACAAGAATTTTTGTCTTGCTTTATTTTTTGGGCAGGTGGATTTGGCTGAAAGTTGAAACTGCAGGAAGAAGTGATTTTTAAATAAGCTTCTGGAAACTTTTTTACACACGGCACATAAATATTCTTATCGAATTTGATTTTTAAATCAGGAATAAAAGCGAAGGAAAATTTTTCAACTAAGGGAATTAGCCTTCGGCGCTGAATGGATATGGTATAAAAACCATATTTGTTTTTTAATAAAGTGTTTAAAGAAACTTTGACTATTTTGTCTTTTATTAAAATCTCATCTCTTAACTCATCAAGGTTATAATATTTAGTTGAACTTAATTGATTAGTTTGTTTATGCTTAATTGAAATTCTCCATAGTCGTAATCTGTTTTTATTTTCAATATGAAAAACAATATCCGGTGGGTCTTCCACATACACCAGGGAATCTTCAACTTTACAATAAGAAAGCTTTTTACCCCCAATCAAGCTGGGTTTGATTTTAATATTTTTAGTTAATATGTTAGTAATTTCATTCTGTTTTTTGATATAAACAAGCTCGGTTTTGCTTGCATCAATACAAATAAAAGTATAATCATTCCACTTACCTGTCAAACGTTCATTTGCTTTAATAATGTGATCAGGCTCGATAGTATAGTTGTCTCGTGTGATTATCCAAATCTCATCATCATTTGGCAGTGAATCATTTTCTACCAATTCTTTATTTTTATTGAAGAGCATAAAAGGTGTTTTGTCATTAACTCCCTTGATTTTCCATTCACGGAGTGTTTTGTCTTTGTATTCTAACAATAAAACATAATCAGTGGTTGGATGTGGTAAGATTACTTCTTTTTGTTCGGTTTTAAACATTCCTGTTGTTTCAGTTCTATACAGTTTTAAATCTTGTTTTAAAATTAATTTTTCTTTTTTGCCTTCATAAACTTTAAAACAAACGCATACATCGCCTTTTTGTTCTATGTTTGATAAACTTATTCTTTCTTCCGGAATGATAATTATTATATTTGTTTTTATTGAATCAAAAATCACCTTTGGCTCTCTTATGTAAGTATCAAATTCTTTTGAACAGGTTTTATTATTTTTATCATTGTTTTGCAATAATCTTTTTCTATTTTTTGTAAACCACTTCTTTATAGCTTTTTTAATTCTTGACGGTATATTGATTTGGGTGTCGATTTCCTCTAATTCAACTTCTTTTATCAGATATTGGAGCAAAAGCAGACAATTATACACAAATTCATCAGCAGTTTTTCCACCATACAGAATGAATTTCTTTGTAGATTCATTCAGGAAATATAAAGGTTCCGGATAACTTGCTATTAATTCTTGTTTTTTCTCTATGATTACTTTCAGCCAGGCAATTTGATTTTTATAGCGTTTAACCTTTTTCTCAACGTCCTGTTTTTCTTTATCTGTCATTTGTTCCATTTTTTCTAATAAGCAGTCAATATCATTTTGTGTTTTTATAGATTTAGTTGTTAAATTTATTTTTTTACGTATTTTCCGTTGGTCCTTTAGAATTAAAATGCCATCCTGCAAATTACCTCTACCCAGAACTGTCAATTTCATTTTATAATTACTAATGTCTTGATTTGTTTCTTCGATTTTCTTATGCAATTTATTAATTTTAATCTGTAAATGATGTATCTCCTTATTTGCCCTCTCAATTCTTTCTTCTAATAATAATGGTATGCGTTCAAACAGGTTATCTGCATTTATTTCATTTGTTGCAGCAATCTGACTAATGGTTTTTACTTGTTCCGTTATATCTTTTTTGAAATTGTTTAAACGAGCTGAATTTACACAATAATCTTCATATACTGTTTTAAGCTCCTTTAATTCATTATACAGGTTCTCATCAGGTTTATTTAAAATACTTTCCTTGACTGGTATTTCTTTTAGTATTTTCTGAATATTTTGTAAAAGTTCCTGAGAATACCTTGTTTTAAATCCAAATATGGATAAGATAAACAGTTTTATTTTTTCTAAAATATTGCCTTTATTTTTCTGATTTTCTGATATTTTTTTGTATTCTATAATATATTCTTTTAGCTTTTCAAAGGGAAGGTTTTTGAGACTATTTCCATATCTATTAGACCATTCTCTTTTTAATATATTTGTTGATACCTGTTTAATTCTCTTCTTTAATTCCTTTTCTTTTTTATTAAACTGCATAAAAATATTTTTTTGTTTTTTTGCTTTAGCTTGAAGCTCATTATAAATTTTGATATTAGAATTGAAATTGTTTAATTGATTGTTCAGTACAATGAGCTCTGCTTCTAACTCTTTAATTTGTTCTTTTCTTTTATCTAGATAATCTTCTGGTAAGCCCAATAAATATTCCAGCTCATCAAAGTTTCTTTGCTGCTTATAAAGTTTGTTTAATTCATTTAGGAGTTTCCAGTTCTCAAAAATTTCTTGATAAAAATTAAATTCTTTTTTAACTTGTATAAGTTTGTTGTTTAAGGAATCTAATTCCCGTTGTAATTTTTTATGGCCTGCATGGTCATCTCTCCATGTCTTTATTTTATGAATTACTTCATTTTTATCTAATCCTGACATAACACTTTTGCCAAACAACTCCCAAAGAAAATTTTCAAAAAAGTTTTCTATATATTTGTTTGGTATAATTCCATGAACAAGTATAGGGGTAACATATTTATGTCCTTCTGTTTGAAAGGTCGGTAAATTGTACTGTCTTAGAGTTAACAAAAAAACATCACCTAATATTTTTTGCCATTTTGTTTCGTCTTTAGGCAGGCCAAGAGATTCATAAATTATAGACCAATAATTACCCTCCTGATATTCTAAAATTCCCTTCCAAACTAAAAAAAGAGATACACTGATCGGAATCTCTTTTAGATATGAATAATTTACACCTATTGCTTTAATTTGATTCTTTAAAAAGCTACCAAGGATATCAACATCGTTTTGTGTTAAAGGAATATTACCAAGAATTGAAATTTCGCTGATTTGAGTTCTTAAAGCTTTTTCACATTGTTCTATATTATTACAATATTCTATCATTTTACTCCCTTCTTTTTTATCTGATTCATTATATATAGTTCTAATTCAACAAGATATATGTTAATTCCTTCCTTTATTTATTTTTTTTGGATATTACTTTTATATTTTTTCTTACTTAATTATATCTGCGTTCAGCCAATACAATCTTTTATAAAAAATATCATTAAAGGCCTACGAGTTTAAACATTAGAAATCCTTATTTATTAAATTATTTTAGGGTTGGTAGGAGATGGGGTTACACCTTCGGATGGATTACACCTATGGGTTGATTACACAGCCGTGTACACACGCAGGCATAAAAAAATCATGGGATATATACAGGATTTCCCTGCATAACACCCATGATTTTAAGCAAACTTTTTTATCTTTCTGCAGAGTTTATTTTAATTCGACAGTTATTTGAAACTGATTGCCTTAGCAGGACATTTCTCAATAATCCTTTTAAACTCTCCTATTTCTTGATTTTTAATCTCTGTATTTTTTAGTTTTGCTTTTTTATTGAATATTTCAAAATAGTCAGGTAAAAGTTTTTTACATAATCCACAACCTATACAATATTGTTCACGAATATCAATACCGTTTATCTCTTCTATCTTCAGTTCTTTATCAATGGGTATGCTTTCCTTTTTCACAATAACCGACACAATATATGCCATTACAAAGATAGATACCACTGTTAACATCCATCTTATGCTCATAAACTTAACACCTAAAAATTTTGCTTCATTTGCCAGCATGGGCACTTTAATAACAGCCCAAGCACTTAATATGATTACAATGTTCATGATACTGGCTCCTTTTTTTAAAAGCATTTTACACACAGGAAAGGCTGCATAAATCGGACCTGCCGATACACTCCCCAATACAAAAGACAAAACATTTCCTTTTATACCCGACTTATCTCCAAAACCTTTTAAAATGACTTCTTTCGGAACCCATACTTCTACAATAGATGTAAGCACAAAAATAACTGGCATAATTTCTAACATTTCTATGATATAATACATACTGTTTTTTACCGATAATACCGCTTTGTCAGGCATTGTCATGAATAAAAAAATATATGCTATAAATACGCCTGAAAGTAACTTATTGGTTTTAACAAATTTCATTATGTTCACATTACCACCCCCATTGTTAATGCAATTAATACTGCGAATACAAAACTTAATATATTTCTGGTTGCAGCAAATTTCAACCCGAATTCCTGCTTTTCCAATGGAAAAGTGACAACCCCTACCATCGTTAAAGTCGTTAAAAATGCAACTGCTGGAACAATACTGGCACCTACATCAACAAAAGACCCCACCAGTGGAAATGCTACAAAAGCAGGAATTAATGTAACACTCCCAACTAATGCTGAAACCACGGTTGAAAGAAACAGATTGGATTGCCCTAAAACTCCTTTAATCGTCTCGGGAGGTATGAATGTTAATATCAAACCTATTAAAAATAATATGGCTATTATATCCCCTATCATATTTTTCATCATGCCTCTTGCTATTTTCATAGAATTTAAAGTTTGTTGTTTGTTTTTCATCAGGGAAATAATAAATGCTGTCCCTGTAATCACCCACAAAGATATTGTTAATACATCCATCTCTACTCACTCCTATAATCTTTTGGATTAGGTGAAACGCCTCCTTCAAAATTTTCTGGTTATATATTATAATTTTATTGACAGTTTTGCAGTTACCATGGTAACTAATTTTTAAAAAAGGTGATATTTATGAACATAAAAGACTATATTCAATTTTTAAAACTAAATGTTTTATTTAAAGATTTTTCTTCCAAAGAACTGTCGGCATTCTTTGCTGATAACAACTACACTATTGCCGAATATAAAAGAAATAGTATTGTCCATTTTGAAAGCGAAAAGTGTTCAACAATGGACATTATTTTAATAGGTGAGGTCATAATTCAAAGGATTGATGAGAAAGGAAACATTTTAACAGTTGCTCAATTTGATGCTGGAAACAATATTGGCGGAAATTTACTGTTTTCACATTATCCCTTTTATCCGATGACTGTAGTGGCCAAATCAGACACCACTATTCTTCATATTAATAAAGATTTGGTGCTGCAACTGTGTCAAAATAATAAAAATTTTTTACTGGAATTTTTAAAATGTATATCATACAAATCAATCATTTTAACAAACAAGATTAAGTCTATCTCTATGAAATCCATAAGAGAATCCATTATAGATTTTTTAAATTATGAATACTACTCTCAAAAAAACAGTAGAATTAAACTAAATATAACAAAAAAAGAATTGGCTGAAAGATTGGGTATTCGAAGAACTTCCTTATCTCGTGAATTGAATAAAATGAGAAAAGACGGTCTCATTTCATATGATGCAAATTCAATTACAATAGAGGATTTTAGCATTATAAAAAGCAGTAATAACTAACTTTCTCTACTTTCAATTTATCTGTCAAAATAAAAAAAGTTTGCTCAAAGCCAAAACCCAATCAAACCATTGATATAACAAGCCCGAAGGCGCTTTTACAGTATCTTCCATGATAAAAAGTCTGCTCGAAACCGGGGGTGTATACAATACGGAAGTGGAAAAATTGCATGTATATTTACCATTCTGGGGGTATTGTCCACAGCACATATCCACTATTGCCACAACAGAAACATAGGTTTTTCCACACTAAATAAACACCCCGCTGTCTTTACCCACCGCTGTCCAAGCCTTGATATTTCTATATTTATTTAATTTTTTCTGGGTTGGTAGGGGGTGGGGTTGCACCTTCGGATCGATTAACCTCATGGGCTGATTACACAGCCGTGTACACACGCAGGCAAAAAAAATCATGGGATATATACAGGATCTCCCTGCATTACACCCCATGATTTTAAGCAGACTTTTTTATCCTTAAGCAAACTTTTTTATCTTTGAGCAGAGTTTTTTATGTTTGGACACTTGGCACTCCTTAGCAATTGACTTGTTTTCACTAATAACTCTTAATATTGAATCCATCAATGCTGTCTTTGCATCATCATATCCTTCAAACATCCAAGCGTTGATCATTATGGATATAACTTTTGGCGGTTCTCCCTTATCTTTAATTTTTTTATCAACCAAGTTTAATAAAGTTGATTTGCCACTTCCCCAATTACCAAATAAGCCTATTGTAAGAAGATTTAATCTTTTACTAGTAGCAATATTATAAATCAATTCTGCATATGGTTCATATGCTAGCATGTCTACTTTTGATACATCGTCTAAACACATAACTCTTCCTCCTTGACTAAAAATCCTCCTTTACACCCACTCATAACTCCTTTTATCCCATAAAGAATGGAAAAGTTCCTTTGAATCAGGCATGTAAATTTCACACCCAATTAGTTTTGATTGGGTATTTATCGTAAGAACTATATTCGCTCCAGAAACCCCGTAACTCATGTCGTACCAATTCTGAGGCAAAGCCTTCCTTAGTTTTAAAGTTGTCCCTTTCGCCGTAACAAATTCTTTGAACTGCTTCCAAAATTCAAGTTGAAGTAATTTTGTTTCTGTTAAATTTGATTTAATTGTAGATTGCCTAATACTTTTTGTCCAATCATTAGGCCTTGAAACAACCTGGAATTTTACAGCACAGGGTGAATCATCTATTCTCCATAGTTCTAATTTGACTATAAAAAAATTCAACTTTTCATCTGTATGCTCATTAAGCCAATCTATTGCCTGTCTATGTTCTTCACGGACTTCTTTTACCACCCAAATTATTATTTCTGCATCATATCCAGAAGCATATGTAATCAACTTTCCCAAATGATCATGGTCTGTAATTTCAAGTTGATTCTCAATTATAATCTTTCTACCTGTATTTTCTTCTTCTGCTAAAATGTCCACACTAAAATTCCCAATAGATGCTTCTCTTTCTATGAGGTTCATTTCTATTCCTATTTCATCACCTAATAAAGCGAGATTTTCACTTTTTGATAACCACTTTGTAAAATCAAGTGCCTCATGTTTCCATACAGTTCTCAAATCTTCCACTTTAATTAACTTTCCAAGCATATTAACTCACTCCTAATCATTATTCATTTAAACGTGAATATCCTACAATATTAACAAAATTGTTGTTCATGATGCTCTTTTTAGATTTAACATCCTAAGAACTTAATAAGAAATTTTAACCAATTACTTCTATTTAATTATACACCATTTTTTGTTATTGATTAATAATTCAGAAAAAAGAAAGGACCATGGTTCAATCATCACAGTCCCTTTTTCAGAAATTATAATTGGGAAATCTTGTTTTTCATAATTTCCCTGCTTGGATTCAAATAAAGAAGCGTGGTATGGATGTTTGAATGACCTGCGAGATAAGCAACTTCATGGACAGATAAACCTTTTTCAAGGGCTATAGTACAGAAGAAGTGCCGCAAAGTATGTGGGGTAATTTTGTCGCTATATTTGTTAAAAATCTTGTTAATAGTGGATCTGTAAATTTTTTTATTTTGTCTATTGACAAATAAATTTGTCTATTGACAAATAAATATGGACTGTCACTTTTCCTTACCCTTAGGAACTCTCTAATGCTATTAACAATTTTATCATTTAAGTAGACAATTCGGTCTTTGTTCCCCTTCCCTCTAACTTTTAATTCAGCAGTAGTTAAATTAAAGTCTGATAACTGAATATTGAGCGCCTCGTTTATCCAGAGTCCCGCATAACTTAGTAAAGTAGCCAAACAATAAATATCTCGGTGACCTGCTTCCAGTAATCTTTGTCTAAACGCATCGACTTCTTGTTTGGAAACGGTTGAAGGATTTGCATAGTTCTGCTCAAATATTCATTAAACTTTATCAATGCGCTAATTTTGCAGTTAATGGTCTTCCCATTGTCTTTCTTTATATTTCGAAGATAACTTATAAAATCAAGGATATTCTCACGATACAATCTCGAACATTCTCCACCAAAAGTTGGAAAAACTTTATTTTTTCTCGGAAAGAGTTTTTTTGTTTTCGACACATGGGCTGATTACACACCCGTGTACACACGCAGGCATAAAAAAATCATGGGATATATACAGGAATTTCCCTGCATTACACCCCATGATTTTAAGCAGACTTTTTTATCCTTAAGCAAACTTTTTTATCTTTGAGCAGAGTTTTTTATGTTTGGACAAGTTTCCGTGAGAGCCTTACACATCCTATTCCACCGTCACACTTTTTGCAAGGTTTCGAGGTTTATCGATGTCACAGCCTCTGGCGGCTGCGGTGTAGTATGCCAGGAGCTGCAGGGGGATTACTGTCAGGACAGGAGTCAGCAGTGATAATGTCTGGGGTATGGGAATTATGTGGTCTGCTATGTTGGTCATTGCTTTGTCGTTTTCTTTGACCAGTGCAATAACTATACCGCCTCTTGCCTTGACTTCTTCTATGTTGCTCATCATCTTTTCGTACAGGAAATCTTGAGTTGCTAAGGCTATGACCGGTACACCATCCACTACCAGGGCAAGGGTGCCGTGTTTCAATTCTCCTGCTGCATAGGCTTCTGCGTGGACATAGGAAATCTCCTTAAGCTTCAATGAACCCTCCATGGCTACTGCATAATCCAGACCCCTTCCAATGAAAAACACGTCTTCCCATGCTGAATATTTTTCTGCTAGCCGTTTAATCTCTTCCTCGTTTTTAAGGATGGTTTCTGCCTGGGCGGGAAGCTGCTTTAGATGTTTCATAATCTCAAGGGCTTCCTCCCTGGAAAGGGTGCCCTTTTTGATGCCCAAATCAAGTGCCAGCATGCATAGGGAAACAAGCTGGGTGGTGTATGCTTTGGTAGATGCCACTGCGATCTCGGGACCTGCCCATGTATACAGCACATCCCGGGCTTCCCGCGCTACTGAGCTTCCTACTACATTTGTTATTGCCAGAATCCTTGCCCCTCGCTTCCGGGCTTCCCTCAACGCTGCCAGGGTATCTGCCGTTTCTCCTGACTGGCTTATGATTATCACCAGTGTGTTTTTATCAACCATCGGATCTCTATAGCGGTATTCTGACGCGATATCCACTTCCACGGGGATTCTGGCAAGCCTTTCTATTGTGTATTTGCCTATTATTCCTGCATGATATGCGGTACCACAGGCTACAATGTTTATTTTATCGATTCTGGATACATCTTCTCTTGTTATTGTTATGTCATCGAGCTTTATCCTTACACCATTGATATCTATTCTACCAGTCATGGTATCCTTCAATGCTTTAGGCTGCTCATGAATTTCCTTCAGCATGAAATGGGGATAGCCGCCTTTTTCAGCTGAAACAGCATCCCAGTCAACGTGAAAAACCTTTTTCTCTACCCTGTCACCCTGGAAATTCATTATATCGATTTTGTTATCGGTAAGCACCACCATTTCCCCGTCTTCAAGAATGTATATATCCCTGGTATGGGGAAGGATGGCAGGTATATCTGATGCTATGAAGTTCTCGCCTGAACCTATTCCAGCTATCAAGGGGCTGTCTTTACGCGCTCCAATAATCTTGTCAGGCTCTTTTTTACTTATTATACCGAGAGCAAAAGACCCTCTGAGCTCTGCAAGCATTTTTTTGACGGCTTCTGCCAGATCTCCATCGTAATACTCTTCTATCAGATGAGCTACAACTTCTGTATCACATTCCGTGTTGAAAGTATGGCCTTTGGCTTTCAGCATTTCCCTTAATTCCTTGTAGTTTTCTATAATCCCGTTGTGAACCACCACGAAATCTCCGCTGCAATCATTGTGGGGGTGGGCATTGATATCTGAAGGTTTTCCATGGGTTGCCCACCGTGTGTGACCTATTCCCAGGGCTCCCTTTGGCATCCCCTGTTTATCTATTCTTTCATCTAGGATTGACAGCTTGCCTTTTGCCTTTACCATGTTTATATCCTTACCGTCAAAAACCGCTATTCCTGCCGAATCATAACCTCTGTACTCCAGCCTTTTCAGGCCATCTATCAGCAATGGTGCTGCTTCTTTCGCACCAATATAACCAACTATTCCACACATAGTATGTTGTCCTCCCATTTATATTAAAGAACTTATTTGTCGAAAGGAATTATTCAGTTTTAAACTTCCACCCGGCTGTTTTTGTTCCGATAATCGCTTACCGGTTTTGTACAGCCTTTAACGGCCGTGGACAGGCCGTGGGATCATCCGCCGAAAACTTCGATAAATCCCAACCCTCGTCAACTCAAGGCGGACTGCCCTGAGTTCAGGCGCTTGATTTCAGAAGTTTTGTATTACTCCAATCCCTCCTTTCTACTTTGATGTATCAAACCTTTTTCTTTATCACCTCCTTGCAACAAACTCTGAGTTTTAGAATAAAGCTGCGCTCCTGCAGCACTTCAAACTGCTTTTTAAAACACACTTTAATATTTACGCTGTTTTTTTTAATTTTCCTTTAAGAAAATATTACTTTTCCCGGGAAATAATTATCAATTCAGCTGTTTTTCAACAACTTCGACAAGTTTCTGTGTCATCCTGTTAATCTGTTCCTCATCAGGTCCTTCCATCATTATCCTTACAAGGGGTTCTGTGCCTGACGGCCTTACAACAACCCTGCCCCTGCCTTTCAAAATCTCTTCAGCTTCCTTAATAGCTTCTTTTACCTTTTCATCACTGTATATTCCGTTTTTGTTTCTCACCCGGGCATTCAGCAGCACCTGAGGCATAACTTTCAGTACTCCCGAAAGCTCAGACAAAGGTCTGTTTTCCTTCTTCATAATGGAAAGGAGCTGCAGTGCTGTGAGGAGGCCGTCACCGGTGGTTGTGTGTTCCAGGAATATGATGTGGCCAGACTGTTCTCCTCCAAAACTATAGCCTTTATCAAGCATTTCTTCCAGTATGTATCGGTCTCCCACCTTTGTTCTCACCATATTACAGCCTCTTTCTCGCAATGCCATCTCAAGACCGATATTGCTCATCATAGTAGCAACAACTGTATCTTGAAGCAGCTTATTCTGGCTCTTTAAATATATTCCACATATAGCCATTATATGGTCTCCATTCAGAATGGTTCCATTTTCATCTACGGGTATCAGCCTGTCTGCATCACCGTCAAAGGAGAGGCCAATATCGCATTTTTTGTCCAACACGAGATCTCTGATGGCCTCGGGGTTTGTGGAACCACATCCAACGTTTATGTTGTTGCCATTGGGAGTGTTGTTTATGACTTCAACTTCTGCTCCAAGCTCGCTAAAAACCGCAGGGATTAATTTGTGCACGGCTCCATTGCCACAATCGACTCCCAGTCTTAATCCTTTCAAATCAACATTAGCGGTCGACTGAAGGAATTCTTTGTATTTTTTCCAGCCATCGGCAAAATCTATCACCGTACCTATTTTACTTCCTGTGGGGACTGGAAATTTCCCGGTTTTTACGGCTTCCTCTATTTCAGCTTCCTTTTCATCACTGAGTTTGTAGCCTTTATCATCAAAAAATTTTATTCCATTGTATTTTACAGGGTTGTGAGAAGCCGATACAACCACCCCTGCCCGGGCACCTGTAAACCGCGTTAGATAGGCCACACCCGGTGTGGGTATCACTCCAACTCTTATGGCTTTTACCCCTACTGAACAGATCCCTGAAATGAGAGCAGCTTCAAGCATGTCTCCTGAAATTCTGGTGTCTCTGCCGACAAGGACCTTGGCATCCTGGTGTGAACCCGCCAGCACCATCGCCCCTGCTCTTCCCAGTTCAAACGCAAGCTGGGGTGTTAGTTCTGAATTGGCAATTCCTCTTACACCATCCGTGCCAAAAAGTCTGTTGCTCATTTTAATACTCCTCTCTTCTAAGGTGTTATTATTAATGGCATCATCAACCTTTATTTGTATCGAGGTCAGGCACTCAACTCAATGTGTGTCTTGTGGGTAACAACAATACTCCTGTATAACGATACTCAGTTCTCAAATTCAACTCGACAAGCAAACAACAAGTTGAGTGCCGGAAACCGGATTCAATGTGCCTCCTGCCGGTGAATCCTTTCGAGGGCATCCTGCCACCTCATCCCGATTTTGCTCCTTCCCTTCGTCAGGTTCCATTTACTAAAAACCTATAATGCTCCTATCTGTTGATTGAGTCCAACCTATTTAGCACCAGAGCTGAAGCATAAATTTCGAAACGTAGAACTATCAAGGCTTGCAGGAATAGTAAAGCAAAAACTTTTCGCGGTATTTTCCGCACAAAATCGTGAAAGATAAAGGATCTTAAACATTTTTCATGCTTCCCCCCTGCTTTAGTGCATCATTTAACATCTGTAAGTTTAATGAATAATGCTTGAATCAACGGGATAGTCATATTATCATCTTATGCTGTTGGAAGGGAAAATGTTTTTATAATCTCCTCTCCGCATTTTATTCCATCAACCGCAGCACTAACAATCCCGCCAGCATACCCTGCCCCCTCTCCTATAGGATACAGGCCTTCTACATTCTCTGATTGATAATCCTGCTTTCTCAAAATCCTTATAGGAGAAGAGGTTCGTGTCTCCACTCCTGTTAAAAGGGCATCTTTATCGGCAAAACCCCTTATCTTCCGATCAAAAAAGCTTAAACCCCTTTTGATCATTTCTGAAACAAAGGATGGCAAACATTCATTCAGGTCGACTGGAGCAACTCCCGGTTTGTAGGTGGGTTTGATCTTTCCAAAATTAAAAGATTGTCGGTTTTTTAGAAAATCTTCTACCCTCTGGTATGGAGCTGTGTAATCTCCTCCAGCCAATTCAAAAGCTTTTCCTTCCCATTTTCTTTGAAAATCGATGCCTGATAATGGATTGCCTGTGTAAAAATCCTGCGGATGCACTGTTACAACCACTGCACTGTTAGCGTTTTCACCATCCCTTGCGCGATAACTCATCCCGTTAGTTACCACTCTTCCCGCTTCTGAAGCAGCCGCTACAACATAACCACCGGGGCACATGCAGAAGGTGTAGACACCCCTGTTCATATTTTTATCTGTATAAGACAGGTGATACTCAGCAGCTCCAAGTTCTGGATGCCCAGCATATTTGCCGTAGTGTACCCTATCAATAAACTCCTGTTTGTGTTCAATCCTGACACCGATAGCAAAGGATTTGGGAACAAGGTTAACGCCCTGTGCCTCCAGCATTCTGTAAGTATCTCTTGCACTGTGACCTGTCGCCGCTATAACTACCTGAGCCGGAACAAAGGCCCGATCATTTACTACTACACCCCTGACCTTCCCTTTGGTGATTTCAATCTTAGTAACCAGGCTGTCGAATCTCACTTCTCCTCCAAGGGATATTATCCTCTCCCTCTGTTTCTTAATTATACGTCTCAGCACATCTGTTCCAAGATGGGGTTTGTTTTCATAGAGGATTGCTTCAGGTGCTCCACAGCTTACAAATTCCCGCAGGACTACCTCACACCGCCTGTCCTTTATCCTGGTAGTAAGTTTTCCATCAGAGAAAGTTCCAGCTCCCCCTTCACCAAACTGAACATTTGATACAGAGTTGAGTTTGCCTTCATTCCAGAACTTTTCTACGTCTTTTACCCTTTCTTCTACAGGTTTGCCTCGTTCCAGTATTAAAGGGGAAAACCCTGCTTTGGCAAGGATTAAGCCAGCAAACAACCCTGCTGGCCCTGAACCAATAATTACAGGTCTGTTTTTTAAAGGTTTATCCCCCCTAGAGGGAATACAATACGGTGTTTTGTCAACCTTCTGAACATCTCTGTTTTCCTTCAGGATAAATTCGATCCCATCCCGCAGCTCAACATCAATAGAATAGACGAAAAAAATCCTGTTTTTGTTCCGAGCATCGACGGATTTTCGGGCTATCTCGATATTGAGTATATCCTTTTCATTTATCCCCAGTCTTTTCGCTGCAGCAGCTTTTAATCCGCTTTCATCTTCGTTGATTTCCAGTCTTATTTGATGGATTCTCAAGATCATTCGACCGCTGTTCCTCCGTTCAGTTTATCGTTTTATTTTTACTTTCACTTTTTGGGGAGTGATGTTTGAAAGGGTCAGGCCTTCCTTTAGAGCTGCCTGAAGGGGTAATTCATATTCTCCTACTGTTAAGCCTTCTGCATCAACAAACAGCTTAAAATCATCTGCTGTAAGCTGGTTCAAAAGATTTTGCGGTCCTTTGATAACAAGGGTTGTTTCGACATTATCTACTTCGACTATCAAATCTCCTGTTAAGTTTTCTACCTCGATGTTTTTATAAGTAGTGATAGTTTTTTGTGCTTCTTTTTCTACGTGGACCTCTACGTTAATATTATTGTTTTCTTTATCAAGGAGTTTCACACCTTTGGGCATAATAACCGAAATTTCTCCTGTTAGACTTTTTTTGATTCCCGTCACATCTATGGGAGCAGTTTTAATGAAATTAATTTTTTCAAGCAAATCCTTATTACCCGTCACAGTTATGGTTTGAGGTTCTATGATGATGTTTGATATCAGGTAACCCGGAGCCGGGGCCCCTGCCAAATCCAGTTTGACCGGCAGGTCTCGTTTGAACACTATAGGCACAACAACTTCTATCACCTCGGGTCTGAAAGTCAATTCTTCGATAACCTTACCATTACTGTTAAAAACCCTTACCGGATAACTCCCTACTACATCACGGCTCTCTCCTGAAATGTCTATTTGAACCACAACGGTTTTAATGGAATTGACTTTAGAGCGTGCTCCTTTTACTATTACTTCTTTTTGTTTAACAGCGGGATCCAGTGCGGCATATCCCCTGGCCGGAACTCCCTGAAGCTGAACCTTTACCGGAAACTGTTCTTCAATAACAGCATCCAGATAAACCACTATTTCCCTTGGTTTGACATCTACCAGTTCTACATCTTCAGGGAGTTTAACAGCAACAGGTATAAGGTTTTCTCCCTCCATTCGGCCTTTTAGGTTCAGTAGACACTTAATATCTGATTTATCGATGTTAGCAATTATGTTTCTTCTCGCCCTTACCGTCACATCTACGGTAGATTCCTGATTTGTATCCCTTAAAGCGAGTTTGTTGTTATCCAGGTTTTGATATGACACCGGAACATCCCGGAACACATGGGTAACCTGGGGATTTTGTTCCGTCATGACATACATCCATAGAATCAGTGCTATTATGGCAGCTAAAACCTTTAAATTGTTATTATTGCTGAAGAGTCTATCCATTGGTCTTCCTCCAATTCAGAAGAGGTATTCCATGCTGTTCTTTGGGAAGATAAAGGTCTTTAAGCATCTCCTTAAGAGTTTTGATGTCCAGATACCTTGTCAGCTTACCCCCTACAGCTACCGAAACAACCCCGGTTTCTTCAGATGTTACAATAGCAATTGCATCAGATTGTTCAGTAATTCCCAGGGCAGCCCTGTGTCTTGTCCCCAGTTCTTTGCTGAGGTTTGGATTATCAGTGAAGGGCAGGTAACAGCCGGCAGCTTTTATTATACCTTTTCTGACAACAACAGCCCCGTCATGCAGAGGAGTGCTGGGAATAAACAGGTTTACCAGCAGCTCGGCGGAGATTTTGGCATCAATTTCAACACCCGTCTCTATTACTTCATTGATTCCGGTGTTCCTTTCTAATACTATTAATGACCCTATCTTGTTTTTAGCAAAAACCTGAACGGCTTTACCTACTTCATTTATGACTCTGTTGATTTCTTCTTCGTCCATTCCAAAGAAGGGTTTTATGAAAATGCTTCCCCTTCCCAGCTGCTCAAGGGCTCTTCTGAGTTCCGGCTGGAATACTATCAAGAGAGCAATTACACCCACAGTCATGGTGTTCCTTAGAATCCAGTTTATGGTATGGAGGCCGATCCATTCACTTACCTTTGTTGAAACAACCAGCACGACCAGCCCTTTTAACAGCTGAACAGCCCTGGTTCCCATTATGAGCTGCATCCCTTTGTAGCAAACATATGCCACAATGGCTATATCTATTATATCTATAAACCTAAACTGATTAAACAGTTCTAGCAGTTGTTCTGCCATTTTAACCTCCAAAATCTCTTAATTGAATTATTTCTTGATATTAATATTCCTCAAATTTAGATTTCTACAAATCTCTTCAAAAACCTTTTAATAAAACAAAAAAGGGCTGTTTTTCAGCCGTGTTTTTCAACTTCAATGAATCATATAACAAAAAACCTCATTTTAAAAAGGGACTTATAACCTGTTGTAATCAAATTTTATCGAGGATATTTTGGAGAGTCGGTGTTCCAATTCCCTGCGATTCATATCTTACCCTTATTGAGGGTTTCTATGTATCGGCTGCACCTGTCCGCCAGTTCCCAGAAGTGCCGTATCTCATAATGGCATCTGTTCTTTGGCAAATGTGGAATAGTTATGCAGGAATTTATTAGAGGAGAAATATAGCTTCTACTATGGGGGAAGCAACTGTTTAACAGTTTGAACACCCATTAAGCCATAGAAAACATTTGTCCTGAAACCTTTCAACAGCGGTCCTAATTACTTCCTAAAAGCTATCCAAGTTGGTTAATGCAGCACTCGCGTATGTTTTCATCCTCCTGATGGTGATGCAGCTACAGCTACAGCATATATGTCCTGGCAGAACCCGGGAGAAAGCTATGATAGTTTAACAATTGATCGGACTGGACCTGCATGACATTTGACTCAACCAAAACGGAAGCGACCTTACCATGCACCCTCCACAGAGTTCCTCTCTATTACCAAGCCTGGAACACAGCAGAGCTCATTTTATGCTTGACAACGGTTGCATCAGATAAAAGATAGAGATTTCTCAGGAAATGAAGTGCAAGAATTGCAAAACCCTGGATAGCCGTCCGAAAGGATTGCTATATCAAATTATGATATTTATTTCCTCACCACAGTCCCTGCATCGCCTTCCTTTAAGACCCCCATTCCACACATAGCCGTTCCTCTTAACGAGGGGTTTGCCGCAATTTGGACAGAAAGTTGTGCTTCCTCCAAGCACATTTCCAATGTATACGTAGTTTAATTTTTGTAAAGCTATTTCTCTAGCTTTTTCAAGGGTTTTCAAGGGTGTGGGAGGTGTGTCGAGTTTGTAATTAGGAAAATACCTGGTAATGTGCAGAGGGATATCGGGATTGATACCGGCTAGCCAGTCTGCCAGGGATTCTGTCTCCTCCTCAGCATCATTCAACCCGGGAATGATTAAGTTGGTAACCTCCACATGGCAGTGTTTCGAAGCCAGTTCCACCGTCTCTAAAACAGGAGCAAGCCGGCCTTTTGTGTGCTTTTTGTAAAAGCTATCGGTATATGCCTTGACATCAATGTTCATAGCATCTACATAAGGCAGCAGTTGTTCTAAAGGTTCTTTGTTTATAAACCCGTTTGTTATTACAGCGGTTTTAAATTCCTTTTCTTTTGCCAGCCTAGCCGTTTCCAAAACATATTCGTACCACACCAGAGGCTCACTGTAAGTAAAAGCTATACCTATGTTTCCGTATCTCTCCATTGCCCATTTGACAAGCTCCTCAGGCATGACGCCCATTGTGGTCACATCGGTGCATTGGGCAATCTGCCAGTTCTGGCAGAATCTGCACTCGAAGTTGCATCCTATGCTCCCAACGGAAAAAATATAGCTTCCCGGATAAAAATGATACAGGGGTTTTTTTTCAATGGGATCCATTCCCCAGGAGGATATCCTGGCGTAATTCTGCGTGTAGAGTGTTCCCTTTTCATTTTTCCTGACACCACATAATCCCACACTACCCTCTTTAATCAAGCAATTATGAGGGCATAGGCTGCATTTTACCCTGCCATCATCTCTTTTTTCATAATACAGTGCTTCCTTCATGATGCATCACCCTGTTTTTTCAAACTTATTTTTCTTTATACCTTATCACTTCAAATCTCAGCATTTCAAAATCTCCCCCAGGATCTATTCCTGCCTTTTGACAGGCAATGTATACTTGCTGTTGTGGTGTATCTATACCATCTAGATTCGGCAAAAGCAGTCCGCTTCTGTATCCTTTCTTAACTATGACACCGTATCTTTGGGGATCTAATTCTTCCAGAGATCTGATGGGTTCCGGTTCCTTGAGCACATCCACCGAGTACTCCAGGTCCTTCAGTTCTTTTTCCGAAACTGGATAAAACCTTGGATCCCTGCAACCGGCACTAATAGCGTTTTCTATAATTTCCCTGGCTATACAATCTCTGGTGGGAGCAACTGTGCCAATACACCCTCTAAGCTGCCCCCCTTTTTTTAAAGACACAAACACACCTGCTCGCTGTTTAAGCATTTCTTCCGGCAAGTCGGGGGGCAGATCAATCTTCTTACCTTCAATCACATAGGCTTCAAGGCTTTCTCTGGCAAGTCTGATGTAAGGATTATCTGTCATTTTCCTAACCTCCTTTTATCTCAAATCTGGCAACACAGTAACCAACACCGAAAGGCCCTTCATAGGAAAGGATTTCTGGATTGATGGAAAAACCATCCAGACTGCCCAGCATAATGATTATGGGCCTGAAACCGCATTCCCCTGCTTTCTCGATAAGGTGCTCATCCATGTTCAATATTTCTTCCACCTTAAACTCTTTCAAGTATGCTATCAACTTCCGATCAAATTTTTCGGCTTCAGGATGGAATCCGGCAGGTGCTCCAGGTATCAACCTATGGGAAAGGTCTCCACTGGCAACAACCACAACTTTTTTACCCATTTCTTGTACAGCATCCTGAATCATCCTGCCAAAATGGTAGAGCTCCCTATAGGGCAAAAGTCCCATGCAAATGTGTACGAGCTTAAAAGAAACCGCGCCTCTTAAAAAATACAGGGGTACCAGAGCACCATGGTCAAGGCCTGATGTCATACCATAACTTGTAGTCATTTTCTCATCAAAAGGAAACACGCTTATTCTGTCCTCTCTGCCTTTTTCAATAAGCTTTTCCGCCAGTTCGAGGTCATTTTTAAGGCTCAGTCTAACACCGGGTACGCCAAAATCTCTCAAATCTCCGTAAAGCTTTTTTGATGTTGATACACACAGTCCATCCCTGAATACAGGCCCATGGGGGGTTATGAGGACAACAGTCTCCGGTGTGAGGGTTTCCACTTCTTTTCCGATCCTCCTGGCAGCATCAAGGGTTTTGCTGACCTTAAGCACCTCATCCCTTCCTACTTCCGGTAGCATTATCGGCGGATGGGGCATTAGGTAGCCTGCAAGTATAGGCATTATCAATCCCTCCTTTTGTTTTTGAGAATACATATCAGTTTTTCCCGGGTGTTCAATTCCGGGTCTTTCAAAACCATTTCCCACAGCTCATCAATTATTCTACCAACAGCGGGGCCAGGTTCTATGCCCAGCATCTCTATGACATCTCTACCATCAATGGCCAGGTCTTTGCGGGTGATAATTCCATCCCTCTGTATGATTTTTTTAAAGTGCTTTTTCGTTCTGATAACGTTTTCCAGAGGAAAGTTGGGAGAAATGGCCTTCCTGTCAGCTTCCATCAGTAAAAGCAGCTGTTCAGTCCCCTCCTTTCCCAGGTTGGCCAATAATTTCCTTACAATATAATCTGATGTATTATCTCTGGAAACAAACAGGTGATTTTGTATTAAGCTTACAACGTGTTTTACTGTTTTGCTGGAGTATTTAAGCCTCCTTAAAATCTTTCTGGCAAGTTCAGCACCGGCCTTTTCATGCCCGGGATAGCTGTTAGGTGTTTCACTATCTCCTTTTACAAAAGGTTTTCCAACATCATGGAGCAGACCGGCAAGGCGTAAAATCAGGTCCCTGGGAGTGTATGAACATGTCTTCAGGTTGTGTCGGTAAACATCATAAATGTGTGCCCCTCTCTGGGGTAAATCAACACAATCCAAAAGCTCTGGAATGATAAACTCCAGCAAACCCAGGTCTTTCAGCAGATCTATCCCTTTTTCGACCCGGGAGGTCAACAGAATCTTTGATAGTTCATCCCTTATTCTTTCAGTAGCCGGCTGGGTTATTTTGTGGGAAAACTCTTTTATGGCTTCAATGGATTCTTCATGTATCTCAAAATCCAGCTGACAGGCAAATCTAACTGCTCTTATTAATCTTAACGGATCTTCTTTAATCCTTTCCCCGGGATTTAACACAAATCTTACAATCCCTTTTTCCAGATCTTCCTTCCCATTAAAAGGGTCAAACCACTCCTGTGTTTCTGGATCCAGGGCCATGGCATTTATGGTAAAATCTCTGTACTCCAGGTCTTCATGGATGTTTTTTCCCCTTAAACGTGTAACTTCACACTCAAAATCATCAATTATCACTGTTACGGTGCCGTGTGCCTCCCCCAGCAGCACTACCTTTTCAAACATCCTTTTCAATTGGGGTGTACCGGCATCCGTAACCAGGTCCCAGTCTTCAGGAGTGCTGTCCAGCAAAAAATCCCTCAATGCTCCTCCTACAATAAAAACATTATACCCACCTGCTCTTATTTTATTAATTATTTGGCGTAAATATTTTGGAATTTTCAATTTTTGACCCTCCAGATCCCTTCCTTTGTTCTAACTTTCAATGCCGAATTGAGGGCAATCATATTTCGATATATTTTTTCTTTGTCTTGATATCCAAATCCTGCTTGCTTCTCATTAATTTAGAAAAAGCCATCTTTCTTGAAAGTATGTGCCTGAAACAGGCTTTTCACGTGAAACAATTTTTACCATTTTTGGTTCAAAACAGTTGGTTAAGGGTTAAGCTAATATGTCTAACAAACTTTATCTAGAGAGA
>DFNM01000238.1:5323-5476 GCA_002376045.1 Firmicutes bacterium UBA3567 | reverse complement strand
TGCCCGGTGTAGATACAAGCTATCCGGGCAAAGGAATTCGTTTATATCTGGCTGTCAGGCTACAGTTGATTAAAGCACGCTGCTCCCCTTCAACGAAAACCTGTGCTGTGGTCATCGAAAAAACGGGCTTTCCTTTTTCATGCCCATTGAAAT
>DFNM01000238.1:0-4980 GCA_002376045.1 Firmicutes bacterium UBA3567 | reverse complement strand
GATATTTGTGAACTACATTCGCTGTTGTTGGAATATCCGGTCAATTCTCAACAACTAAAAAGCTTTCAGATGGGTTTTGTCAGGGGCCCGGCACTTAAAAGTTAATTGAGTACTGGGGGCGCAGCCTTTACCCTGCCATTTGCTGAATGCTTGCATTTAATACCAAAACCATTACTTGTGCGGAATTAACTTAATACTCACTATAATCAATTATCTTATTTTAAGTTTTTTACATTTTCTAGTGCATGTTTAACATGATTTAACATGGCTTTTTCAGCCATTACTGGATTCCTATTTTTAAGGGCTTTGAAGATCTCTTTGTGTTCATTTAAAGCTTCCATTAATCTACCGGCCTTTTCCAGAGATTTAAGACGTGATTTCTGGATATAGTGAAGAAAATTACCAAGGATGTTCCAAATGGGTTTGCTTTTACATGCCTGAAAAATTATGTTGTGAAATTCAGTATCCAGTTCAACACATTTTTTGACATCATTTTTTTTGGCATAAAATTCAAACAGACACAGGATTTCTTCCATGTTTTCCAGCTGTTTGCCAGTTATGTTTTCTACGGCTCTTCTGGCAGCAAGGCCTTCGATATGAGTCCTGATCTCAAAAATATCTTCGATTTCCTGTTCTGATATTTCTGATACAATAAGGCCTTTGTTGGGAATACTGGTTATAAGCCCTTCCAGTTCAAGCTGCCTAATGGCTTCACGAACTGGTGTCCGGCTGGCTCCAACCTCTCGGGCAATTTGTGATTCGGTGAGGGTTTCCCCTGCTTTGTAATGCCCATTGAGGATTTTTTCCCTTATTTTATTATAAATTTTATCTCTAAGAGACATGGAAGTTGACTCCCTTCTAAAAAATGCAGTAAAATATTATAAATACTCCATCACTATTTTACTACAAAAACGCACCCATTACAAAATAGTTTCTAAAACTACCATACCCTGAGATGCGGGAGGTGAAATGAGTGGTATTAAACTTAAAACCTTATGCTTTTTCCATTGGACCTATCAAGATATACTGGTATGGAATTTTTATGGGGATTTCCTTTCTGATTGGTACATATTATTTGCTGCAGCAAGGCAGAAAAAAGGGTTTAGATGAAGATTTTTTGCTGAATCTAGCCATTATCACCCTTTTGGGAGGAATTGTGGGGGCCAGATTAGTTTTTGTTATGGCTAATTTTCCGTACTGGTTTATAAACAACCCCATTCAGGTTTTGAAAATATATCAGGGCGGTCTGGCATGGCATGGTGGATTACTGGGAGGATTGTTGTCAGGTATCACATATGCATACAAGAAAAAGCAGAATGTAAACATGCTGATGGATTTGACGGTTCCCGGTCTGGCTGCAGGCTATATGCTGGTAAGGATAGGCAATATATTTAATCAGGAGGTCCTGGGGAGAACGACACAACTGGGGTTTGAGCGATGGCCGGCGCAGCTTATAGGTTCGGGTATCGGTCTTGTGCTTCTTATAAGGTATTTCATCCTCCAAAAAAAGGATATAAAACCAGGGTATCAGTTCTGGTCATTTATTTTCTACCACCAGCTTTTAAGGGGTTTGGTAGAAGAGACGATAAGGGACAACCCCCTGTTCATTATCGGGTATTTAAATACCACTGTGGGTATAGGTTTCTTTACCCTCACCCACCTTATAACACCTGCTGTTCTCATCCTTGCCTATATTATGATGAAACGCTCTTACTCTTTTATGTAGCCTTTTAACTTGAGTTTGTTTATGTGGTCATTAACTTTTTTTTCGATGTTGATTCCATATTTTTCTTCTAAAACAAACATCATAGAGACGGCTACCTGAGCAACATCCAGCAGTTCTCGGGAAATCTTTTCTATGATTTTTTCTTCTTCCATGTTAATTGTTTCACCATTCAGGCCCCTCAACTTGCCTATAGCTTGAGCAAGTTCTCCTGCTTCTTCCATAAGTTTTAATGCAGTGGATTCAATGGTTGGAGTGAGGTTGTTCAGTTTTGGAAGACTTATACTTTTGAATTTGATATCAACCATATCAGCTCACCCTTTTTAGCTTCTCATAATATATCTTCAACAGTTGATGAGTTTTTCCTTTAAATTCTGCAGAATTTCTAATTTAAAAAAAGCCCTTATACCGATGGGCTTTTTTAATGTTTAAAACGGTTATCTTCAGACATAGAACGCAGCCTGTTAACTTGAGAAATAATCTGGTTGTTTTTTAAAACCTGCTGGGCCTGTTGAAGTTGGTTTTCAGCCTGTTGAAAGATGCTTTGATTATTCTGCTGGGTTTGCCCCTGTAAAGATGAGGTTCCAGCCTGCTGTGGCTGTTGAGAAAGTTGCTGTTGATTGAACTGATTTTGTATATTGTTAAACGCATTAGAGATATCTTTTTTTAAATCTGCAAAATCTTGATTCAACTTTTGCCAGTTGTTCGTTAGATTTTTGCACGTTTGATTGAAATCTTTTTGAAAGGTTTGAAAATCATTGGTTATGTTTTTTAGTATCTGGAGTAATGCCATTCGTTTCTGAGAAACTTTTTCTTTTTTTAATTTCAAATTGCTTCCTGCTACAATGTTGGCTAACATTCCGTCGTTTTTACTTACATCCATCTCCAGCTTGCGCATTGATTCATCTAGGGTTACTTTGAAATTATTCAAGTCTTGCTGTAATTGTTGAAGCTGCTCACCTAATGAATCAAGGGTTTTTTGACTGTCATTGAAAAAAATTTCGAGCTTTTTGTTGTTTGTGTTGTATATTTTTTCAATTGCTGTAAACTGAGATTGACCGTTAGTCAAAAAAACACCTCCTTATAAGCTTCTGTTATTTTTAATTTTCCCTTTAACACACCATTCAATACAAAATGTTTTGGGTGTATTTGTAAAAATATTCGAATCCCATATAGGAAAAACTATTAAAGGGTGATTAATGATGGTATACAGTTCAAAACAGATATTGCTGGTTCTCATTGTAATGATTACTGTGTTAATGACAGGGTGTTCATCTAACAAAATTAAATCTGAGGAAAAAAGCCCTGAACCGAAACTACCTATTGAACTAAAAGAAATTGATTCAAACCTTGAGATGTTCATAAATGAACTGGAAAACTTTATGTTTGAAAAAATAAAAAAACAGGTAGAAGCTGCAGAAAATACGGAAATAAAGCAGGGGAGTGGCCGGAAGAATAAACAGCAAACAAAGCAGGATAACGAGCAAAAGCAACAGCAGGGCAAATCTGAAAAAGACGAGGAAGAAGAAAAACAGCGCTGGAAAACTTATGATAAAAAGGTTGAAGAGCTTCATGATTTATGGAATGATGCTTTACCCCTAATTACAGGCGAGGTGGGTTTTTCGGTAATTGATTCCTTTAGTAAAGGTCTTAATGAGCTTACAGTTAAGGAAAATACTAGAGAATGTTATCAAACCCTTTATTCTGCAAATGAACTTTATAAACACATGTCTGATATTTATAAAAATTATAAGGCTGATTCTCCTATAGCTCTGAAAAACACAACTTATTTGGTTCGAAAAATTGTAATAACAGGATTTGGTGATGATTGGGAAAAAAGTAAGGCCATTTGTGCTGAATTAAAAAACTACTGGGATACAACAAAGGCTTCTATAAAAAAACCGAAAGCTGACATCAAAGAAAAACTAGAATTTTCCATTGATGAATTGGGGAATTCGCTAGATAAAAAAGATAAAATCCTTTTAAAGATTAAAGGTGATATAGTGATAAAGAATTTAAAAGAAATTAAAAAGCTCTACCAACAGGCAAAATAATAATCGAAGTTTGGTGCCCCCGAAATCATGCACATTTTTTTTTGTTATGAATAACATGATTGTAGTATTATAAAAAAGGGGGGCGCTTATGATAAAAGGGAAAATCAAAAACTATTTTCCGGGAGGCAACACTTACCTGGGATTTTATTCTTTTTATGATGATGTGTTAAAAGGGATTGAACGCTTGATTATCATAAAAGGTGGACCAGGTACCGGTAAGTCAACATTGATGAAAAGGATCGGTGAGGCTGCAGCGGAAAAGGGTTATGATATCGAATACTTATGGTGTTCATCAGACAGCCAGTCCCTTGATGGAGTTGTTATACCGAAGTTAAATACAGCAGTAGTTGATGGAACGGCACCTCATACAAGGGACCCTGAGTTTCCCGGAGCGGTAGATAAGATAGTAAATGTGGGAGACTTCTGGGATGAACACAAGCTGAAACAGCACAAAAAAGACATAGTAAAGCTGACGACTAAATACAGGGGTATGTACAAAACAGCATACGCTCATTTGAGGAGAGCTATGGTGTTTTACAAACTTCTTGAAGAATACTACTGGCAGAACATGGATTTTAAAGGAGTTGATGAACTTATAGAAAAATTGATTGTAAAGATACTCAATGGCAGGGTGGCTCTGAGCAACGGGAAAACACGGCACATGTTTGCAAGTGCCATCACACCTTCCGGGATAGTGAGCTACGTGGACAATTTAACTGAAGATATGGGCATCAGATATATCCTGACGGGCGGCCCTGGAACGGGAAAATCCACATTGTTAAGAAAGGTCGGAGATACTGCAGCGCAAAAAGGTTTTAGTGTAGATTACTACCACTGTGCCCTGGATCCCGAAAGCCTTGATATGATAGTTATTCCAGAGATAAAAACAGCTTTACTGGATGGAAGAAGGCCTCATTCTGTTAAGTTTAAAGACAGTGATGAGATCATCGACTTGCTGAAATTTGTAGAGTTATCGGTGATTGAAGAAAACAAAGAGGGAATCGATGCTGCCCGCACAGGTTATAAATTCGAGTTTGAGATGGCTATAAAAACCCTGCAAGATATAAAGAAAACCCATGATGATATTGAAGAATTTTATAAAAGTGCTATGGATTTCAAAGGTATAGATGAATTGACTCAAAAAATTATAAATGAAATATTATCATAGGCAGGTAAGCTGCCTTTTTGTTTGTTCGCCCGGCA
>DFNM01000243.1 GCA_002376045.1 Firmicutes bacterium UBA3567 | reverse complement strand
GACGCCCTTGCTTATGGGTTGTCTTCCCGCTGGTTAGGTGACAGGGTTTCTTTCAACCCATCGGATCGGCAGACATGCCGGGCGAACAAACAAAAAGCCGGGGTTATCCCGGCTTTCCTTCACTCTCCTGTTTTAGATGCGTGTTTCCAGTGAATCGCAAACAGAGGTATGGCGATGCCTATCATTACGATGTTCTGGGCCAGTTCCTTGATGTTACGCACCCTGTTTCGCTCCCTTTCCAGCCTCTGCATTTCCTCAATTTTGTGCTGGGCTTCCTGGGGAGTCATTTTCCCCTCTTCGATTTGCCTGTCATACCTCTCAATAACCCACGGGCTGTCAGGATCCGGATACACAATATCCAGCAGGTTTTCTACTCCCTGCACCATTCCCATAACAAATATAACAATGCTCATAAAACACACCAGATAGAAGTAGAGATCCCTTATGTTCAATTTACCCAGGCCCATATAAGCTTTTCCTCCTTCGCTTCAGCATGAATTGCAAATTTGCTGCCTTCATATATATAGACTGCAAAACTTCAAAAATGGTTCCAGATCCAGTAAAAAATTTTATCCCACACCTTCAAAAAATCTCAAAAAAAATTTAAGTAAAAAAGCCGGTAAATAAATTACCGGCTCTAACTTTTTTAAAGCTTAACCTTCTCCAGCACCCGTTCGATTGCCTGCTTGAGCTCCTTTGTTTTCTCTGTATCGAGCTTGCTGTCTTTTGATGTATCCTTAAACTCTTTGTTGTATTCCTGCCAGAGATACAGCAGGTTCTGGTCTGCATTCATCAACAAATCCCTTATGGAACAAAAATCCTGAGGTATCCGTTTGTTAAGCTCAAAGGGCCTGGCATTCACCAGATCTTGCACCCATTTCTTTGAGAAGTTTTCCCATGCTTCAGGATTTTTCTCTTTAATCAATTTCTGGGATCGGCTGTTAAATTCATTATACAGCATTTCCAGGTTCTTCTTGTACTCAATCAGTGCTGCCTTCGTCTCCGCTGCAGAAACCTGGGGCATTGTCCTCAAATACTCGTAACCGAAATAAACACCCACTATAGCCAGAATCAATATCATAATAATCGCTGTTACAGGCTTTTTGTTCACTATCATCTTCCTCTCCCGCTCCAGATATCAATCTTTGATTCAATATTATACCTCAATGATGCAAACATTTCAATCAGGCAAATCGTGTCTACCCGAACTGTTTTAAAACAAACCCTTTGTTTACTCAAATGTACCTTTTTTAATTAACTTTCCTTCTTCAATCATAATTTTTCCTCTGGCTACAACATAATCAAAATCATAATTCTCATTAAAAACCAGCAGGTCGGCATCTGCACCTTCACTAACCCGACCTTTATGACTAAAACCAAATTTATCAGCAATATTAGTAGAAACAAATTTGAGTGCTTGGGAAATATCCAAATCCTCATGCAGTATCAAATCTTTAAACACATGGTGTATTGATGAAACTGGAGCAATCATAAGACCTATAAGATTGCCTTCCTCATCGAAATCAGGCATGCTTCCATTTCCATCAGAGCTGAGAGTAATCCGTTCGGGGGAAATTCCAGCTTCCAACAGCTTTACAACGGCTTCACTCGGCTTTACTGCATTTTTAAAACCGTAATTAGGACTTACTCCTGTAGTTATATCTAAATATCCTCCTTTTAGGCCAAAAGCAATAGCTTCTTGAAATACATCTTTACTGCGGTTCACATGTGTCGGTATAAATTGACTTAAAGGAATATCACTATTATTTACTGCTTCCAGTATAGGCTTAAAACCTTTTTTCCCCTCTCCAATATGTATGTGTACAATCCCAGGTTTATTCCCTAGCATAGCCCCAATACGGGCCTGCGTAGCGATTCTTATCAATTCTTGTATTGTTGGGCAGGATGAACGATGATCAGATATGGCTATTTCGCCAACCCCAATAACTTCTTCTATTAAAGCCAGGTCTGAATTTATTGCACCGGTAATTGTAGGGGTTGGTATTTCATAAGATCCCACATACATCCAGGCTGAAATCCCTTCCTGTCTAAGACCTTTTACCTTCATTAACAAATTTTTTCTACTCCTAGTGATACCATCTGTTCCCAATAAACCGACAACACTTGTAACTCCAGAAGTGATTAAAGTGGATAATTGAACCGGAGGAGTGCGGGTAGCAGCCCCCCCTTCTCCTCCAGCTCCTGCAATGTGAACATGGTGATCAAAAAAACCTGGTGTCAACAATCTTTCCTCAAGGTTAATAATTCTAATTTTCCAAGAAGATGGTAATTTTATTTTATCATCAATTTTAATTATTTTTTCACCACAAATTAACACATCTTTTTTACCCAAAGGTTCTGGTGCAAACAATTGTGCATTTTTAAAAAAAAAGTATAAATTTATAACTAATATACTCATCACTAAACCCGAAAAGCCAAAATACAACATTTGCAAAAGAATATTTTGGTTCAGTTAAATATTATTTCATACCCAATCACAACCAAATAAAATCATTGTATGTTTTCTTTATTCTGCTATCCGCTGCATGATGTTCAGTGTTGCCACCATGTAAATTCCCTTTTCTGCCATTGCTTTTAATTCCTCTTCACCGGCGTATATGCAGTGTTCAATGGAGTCTACCCCTGCTTCTATTGAGCTTTATATACCTTTTAATCCTTCGGCATGGGCCGCTATCCGTTTTCCTCTGTTGTGAGCGATAACCACACACCATTCTATGGTAGGGCCTAAACATGCGATTTTATGACCATCCAGTCTCCCCTCATCGATTATATTTCTAAGGCTTGTGATTATATATAAAAAAATATGGTTATCCAGTTAATTCAGCATTATTCATTAAGCTTACAGACGTTAAATGGTACACTAAAGAGGCTGGACTTAATCAAAAGGAGCATTATCCGGCACTCAACTCAATGTACGTCTTACGGGTAACAGCAATATTCCTGTATAACAATACGCCATTCTCAAATTTAACTCAACAAGCAAACACCAGGCTGAGTGCTGAATTCCATCCAAAAAGCCATACGCAACGTTGATTAAGTCCAGCCTCAATATAAATAAAGGTTGCTGATTAAAAGGTATAACCATTTAAAAAATAATCCCATAAACAGGGCTAATTTTTACAGAATTAGTAGGATTCCATGAAATCCGCCGGTATTTCTATCAAACTTACTCCCGTGTTGTTCAGCGCATCTCTATACACCTTCTCAAACTCAGATATTTCGGCTATCCTGACACCCTTAGTGCCATAGGCTTCTGCCAGTTTCACGAAATCCGGGTTATACAGGTCCGATCCGGCCGGTCGGCCAAAAGTTTTTATCTGATTCACTCTAACGGAACCATATCTCCCATCATTGAAAAGCAGCACAACCAGATCAATTCCAAGCTTTACAGCTGTTGACAGCTCCTGGGAATTGAAGAGAAAACCTCCATCCCCAGATATACAGATAACATTTTTGTCAGGACAGGCAAGCTTTGCTCCTATTGCAGCAGGCAGAGAGAATCCAAGGGTGCCGAATTCCATGGGAAACAAAAATGTCCTGGGTTTATACACCGGCAAGTACCTGCCGGCCCATATACCAGCCATTGTCAGGTCTGATACCACTATGCCGCCTTTTTTCAAATCATCCTCCAGGGCAGAGAAAATGCTGTAAAGCTCAGGCTGTTTGCTTAAATCCTGTTTAACCTGCTCCCTGAGGGTTTTCACCTGCTGCAGAATATTTTCATCCTTCCTGGACCAGTTCCCCAATTCATCCAGAATCAAGCTCACTGCCTCTGCCGCATCACCCACTATTCCAACCTCAACAGGGTAATTTCTGCCTATGCTCCGGGGATCAACATCAATGTGTATTATACTGCCGTTAAACTGGAGCTTACCGTGCCTCCATGTCCTGGCTGAAAGGCTGGTTCCCACACACACAATTACATCAGCCTCTTTTACGATATCACTGTTTTTAACCAGGGAGCACCACGATGTACCTATTGAGAGGGGATGATCATAGGGCACTACTCCTTTACCCTTAACGGTGGTCATTATGGGTGCACACATAATGACCACCGTTAAGGGT
>DFNM01000024.1 GCA_002376045.1 Firmicutes bacterium UBA3567 | reverse complement strand
TTAACTCAACTAAAATGGAGAAAAACTTTTAATGTTTAAAATGCCTTATACCGGTAAACACCATAGCAATATCCCTTTCATTGGCTGTTTTGATGGATTCTTCATCCCGAATGGAACCACCCGGCTGGATGATAGCTGTAACTCCTGCCTCTGCTGCAGCTTTCACAACATCCGGGAATGGGAAGAAGGCATCAGAAACCAGCACAGAACCTCTGGCTTTATCCTTGGCGTGCCTGATGGCGTTTTCTGCAGCCCAAATTCTATTGACCTGGCCGGACCCTATACCTACTGTTTGTTCATGCTTTGCCAGCACTATCCCATTGGATTTCACGTGTTTTACAACCTTCCATCCGAAATACATATCTTCCCATTCCCGTTCTGACGGTTTTCTTTTGGTTACAACCACAAGATTCTCCTCATCCAAATCAATCCGGTCGGTTTCCTGAACCAGTATACCGCCCGTAACTCTCTTTATGTCCCATCGGTATCCTTTTTCAAAATACCCTCCCAGCTCAGGGAGTTTCAACAACCGGATGTTTTCTTTCTGTTTTAAGATCTCAAGGGCTTTTTCATCATAATCCGGTGCCACCACGATTTCAATGAAAATAGAATTGATTTTTTCAGCAATCTCTGGCGTTACCGGCCGGTTTAAGGCAAATATGCCTCCGAATATGGAAACGGGATCCGCTCTGTAGGCTTTTTCAAAGGCTTCATTTATTGAATCAGCACTGCCAACACCACAAGGATTTGTGTGCTTAAGCCCTACCACTGTGGGTTTTTGAAACTCCATAATGAGCTCTACAGCTGCACTGGTATCGTTTATGTTATTAAAGGAAAGCTGTTTGCCGTGAAGTTGTTCAGCACCAACAATTGTCCCGGACACATTACCAATTTCTCTGTAAAAAGCTGCCTTTTGATGGGGATTTTCTCCATATCTGAGGTCCTGCACTTTCTCGTATGTAAGGGTTAATACATCATCAAACCCCTTATCATCCAGGCTCTTTTTAAAGTAGTCACAGATCAATGCATCGTAATGGCTAGTTGTTTTAAACACTTCGAAAGCGAGCTTCTTCCTGGTTTCAAGGGATACCGTTCCTGTATTTAGAAGTTCTTCAATGATTTCCTGATATCTTTCAGGATTTGTAACAACCACTACATCCTCAAAATTTTTGGCTGCTGCTCTCAGCATTGTGGGGCCACCGATATCGATGTTTTCCAGAATTTCCTCGTGTGTAACCCCTTCCTTCAACACAGTTTCTTTAAAGGGATACAGATTAACCACCAGCAGGTCGATCGTTTTTATTCCCAATTCTTCCAATTGAGCGATGTGGCTTTTTTCTTTCCGCCTTGCAAGAATGCCTCCGTGTATTCTCGGATGAAGGGTCTTTACCCGGCCATCCAGGATCTCAGGAAAACCCGTAATGTCCGAAACCATAGTTACATTTATCCCGGAATTTGAGAGGAGTTCGGCCGTTCCTCCTGTTGAAATTATCTCGGTTCCCATACCGACTAAAGCTCTTGCAAAATCAACTATACCCGTTTTATCATATACGCTTATCAGTGCTTGTTTAATCATGTTTTCACCTCTTTTAATCCAGTATTTTCACCCTTCTGCCTTCTATTTTTAGTTTTCCCCGGGCAAAAAGATTTATCGCTTTTGGTAACAGCTCGTGTTCAAGCTTTAAAACCCTTGCACCCAGGCTTTCCACCGTATCATCATCCAGGACCTGAACAGCCTGTTGCAGAATGATCGATCCCGTATCCGTTCCTTCATCCACGAAGTGCACCGTTGCACCGGTTATCTTGACTCCATAATCAAGCACCGCTTTGTGCACTCTTTCACCGTAAAAGCCTTTACCGCAAAAGGCTGGAATAAGAGAAGGATGCACATTGATGATTTTGTTTTTAAATTCATTGACGAAATACGGGGATAAAATGGTCATGAATCCTGCCAGCACCACAAGCTCCACATCGTGTTTTTTGAGCAGGTTTACCATTTCCCTTTCAAAATCCTTTTGCCTTTTGTAATCCCTTCGGAGCACACAGTAATGGGGAATACCGTATTTTTCTGCCCTCTTTAATGCATAAGCATCTTGTTTGCTGGAAATCACTACACAAACTTCTGCCTCTAAACTCCCTTTCTGTATTGAATCTATAACAGCCTGGAGATTTGTTCCTCTTCCGGACACGAGCACTCCCAGATTTAAAGCCATAAAGTTTTCCTCCTAACTGATAAGGCTTACGTCTCTGTTACCCCGGGTTATCTCACCCATAACACAGCCCTTTTGCTTCTTTTGTTGCAACTGCTTCAGTGCAGCATCCACATTTTCAGGTGCCACTACCAACACAAGCCCGATTCCCATGTTGAAGGTTGTGTACATTTCCCTTTCAGGAACATTTCCTGTTTTCTGTATCACATCAAAGATCGGCGGCTTTTCCCAGGAATTCTTATGGATCAGCGCCTTTACTCCTTCCGGCAGTATTCTCGGAATGTTCTCTATCAATCCACCACCAGTAATGTGAGCAATACCCTTTATCTTTGTGTGCTTCATCAGTCCTAATACGGTTTTAGCATAAACGGCTGTAGGTTTCAACAGTTCTTCACCCAAAGTGCACCCGAATTCTTCTACATAATGGTCAAGGCCTGCTCCGGCCATTTCAAAAAAAACTTTTCTGACCAGGGAAAAGCCGTTGCTGTGCAGCCCTGTCGATGAAAGCCCAATGATTGCATCTCCTTCCTGTATCGTTTCACCGGTGATGATTTCATCTTTTTCAACTACTCCCACACAGAAACCAGCCAGGTCATATTCATCATCCTTGTAAAACCCCGGCATCTCCGCTGTCTCACCACCCACAAGGGCACACCCGGCCTCTTTGCAGCCTGCAGCTACACCTTTTACTATTTCTGCCATCTTCTCAGGAACCATCTTCCCACAGGCAATGTAGTCTAAAAAAAACAGGGGTTCAGCACCGCTGCACACCACATCATTCACACACATGGCAACACAGTCAATTCCCACCGTATCATGCTTATCCATCATAAAAGCGATTTTCAGCTTTGTGCCCACCCCATCGGTGGCAGACACCAAAAGGGGACTTTTATAATTGTCCTTGTTTAAAGCAAAGGCAGCACCGAACCCTCCAATATCCGTTACAACTTCTGGTCTCATTGTAGACCTTACCAGACCTTTTATCAACTGGACGGCTCTGTTGCCTGCCTCTATATCCACCCCTGCATCTTTGTATGAAACACAGCGTTTTTCCACCTTTTCACCTCCCTGATCACCAGCAGTAGCGTCAGATAAGACGCCATATTTTTATGGTTTTATTTT
>DFNM01000037.1 GCA_002376045.1 Firmicutes bacterium UBA3567 | reverse complement strand
TTTTCATCCTTCTGATGGTGGCACCCCGCGCCATGGGTAACTACTCTGAAAACAGTTTATATACCAAGGCTGGCAGTTTAAACCTGGCTCCCAGATTGGCTGACCAGGCTAATATTCAAGCTCCGGCAGACTTTCTACCCTGTTTGTATCCATGCGTTAAAGAGCGAACTCGGTCGTCCTGACCTTGAACCTACCTTCGCCTTCAGCTTTACTAACCATGGTTAGCCTCTTGAATCAAGGCACGCACTAGAATCGATCAACATTGACGTACATCTTCATCCTTCTGATGATAACTACAGCAGCAGTATGTATATCTTAACAGGTTCCAAAAGATTGAAACAGTTTAACTATTAATCGGATTAAACTTGCCTAATGTTTTATCAACTAAAATGGAAAAGAACCTTTTTTATTTTAAAATCAAAAATCAACGCTATAATTCTACAAATTTTAATTAATTCCTGCCAAAATAAAAATTTTTTTATAATTTTTTATAATTATTAACTCAACTTTTACAGGTGAAAAAGTTTACTGAAGCCTTGATATAGCAACTTTTTTAGTAATAAACAAACAAGAACATTCCTAAATCTCGGTATAATAGAGTTAGATCAGGCCCAATCACATCAAGAAATGAATGTTTCTGATGAGCTCTATTGTATCACAAGATTATGTTAAAGAAAATCACTAACGATCTAGGGTAGATCATTTTTTTTTAAAAAAAACAAAATCTCTAAACTACTGCAGCAATCAAATTTCTATAATCAAAAAGGTATTCCCTGTGCTATTGTTTTCAGGTTTTCTAAAAAAGGAAGACTAATCTAAGTGTCTAAAAATCTTTAGCATGTCGGTTCTTATAGTCTTCAAAGCTCTTTTTGAGCGCCTTTCTTTTTCTTCGCCTAAAGTGCATAAACAACATCCCCAATATAATTACAGCCAAACTTACAATCTGGGCTACCCGGAAATTCCCCAGCATCAAACTATCTGTTCTAAAACCTTCTATAAAAAACCTGCCTACAGAATACAGAGTTGCATACAGGAAAAACACATCTCCATTCATGTTTTCTTTACGTTTTTTAAATACCTGTAATGTCAGGAAAACCATAAAATCCCATATAGATTCATACAAAAAGGTAGGATGTCTGTAAGCTCCATCTATATACATCGCCCAGGGTAGATTTGTTTCATACCCATACGCCTCCTGGTTGATGAAATTACCCCAGCGACCAATAGCTTGACCCAGCACCAGGCCGGGAGCAAGAATATCCAAAAGCTGCAGCATAGACAGTTTCTTAAATTTGGAATAAAAATAAACCGCTATCGATCCTCCAAAAATAGCACCGTGGATCGCAATTCCTCCATGCCAGATGGCAATTATTTCTCTGGGATTGTCTTTGTAGAAATCCCAGTTAAAGATTACATAGTAGCTTCGTGCACAAATTATTGCAACAGGAACCATCCAGATAACCAGGTCTAAAATAAGATTAGAGTCTAACCCCTTTCTATCAGCCTCCTTTAGTGCCAGCACAATTCCTGTAACAGTAGCTGAAGACAAAATGATACCATACCAGTGAACATTTATACCAAAAAGGTTAAAAGCTATCGGATTCATAAAGCCTCCCTCGCGTTTTTGTTTTTAATTTTAAAATATTCAACTCGTGTATTTGAAAATTAGCTTTTAGTGGAAATGGGTTCAATTACAGAACAAGAATGGTAATCGGGATTTAATAGCTCATAAAATCTTTTTTCTACATCTTCAAAAGTTATTTCTCCTAGAACTTCTATAAAATCCAGCACATTGATTTGTTTGAAATAATTACCGACAAACAGCATGGAAATAAATTCGAGGGAATTAAATCCCTTTATGTAATTTCCTGTAACCATGTTTTTGGTTCTTATATAATCATCTTTTTCAAAACTCTTTTTTCTATAATACTCTATCCCTTCCAATAATTTCGCATGTAATTTATCAGGGTCTCTGGTAGGTGTACCAATTATGGCAAAACCATAATCAACATTCCCTTCATAATCAAAATCGAAATTGTCATCAATCAAATCATCATCATAAAGTTTCCAAAACAATTCAGAGCTTTTCCCAAAAAGCATATGCAGCAATATCTCGGAAGTCACTATCTTTTTGAATAAATCTCTGCCTCTAAAGCCATTGTTGTTATCTTTAAAACCGATGTTTACCAAAGGTCGGGACACGGACATTCTTTTTGTGACTTTTTTTTGGTTGATTTCCTTTGACTCTTCAGGATATATACGCGTTATCTTGCCTCGTGGTTTGTATTCCCTTTTAGAAATGTTTTTCTCAACCAGCTCAAACACACGTATAACATCAAAATCTCCCACTATAAACAGCACCATGTTCTCTGGATGGTAAAAGGTTTCATAACACTTGTATAGAGTTTCAACATCTATTTTTTGGATTGACTCCACCGTGCCGCCTATGTCTATGCGGATGGGATGCAACCTATACAGACTTTGAAGCAAATTGTGCAGCACACTCCAGTGGGGGTCATCCTGATACATTCTCAATTCCTGCTCTATTATCCCCTTTTCTTTTTCAACATTTTCTTTTGTAAAATAGGGTCTCTGAACAAAATCCAAAAGCAGATTTAAATTCTCTTCAAACCGACTGGTGCAGGAAAAAAGGTAAGCCGTGTATGTATAGTTGGTATAGGCGTTGGCCGAAGCTCCCAGGTCAGCAAATTTATCGAAAATGTTTCCAAATTCTTCTTCAAAGAGTTTGTGCTCTAAAAAATGGGCTATACCTTCCGGTACTTCCAGCGGTTCGGTCTCCCCCGGAACCACAAATTTGTTGTCAATGGAACCATAGTGGGTAGCAAAAACTGCGTATTTTTTGTTATATCCCTTTTTGTGCAAAACATACACGTTTAAACCGTTTTTCATTTTTTTGTGGCACAGTTTTTCTCCTATCATGAAAATTCCACCCCTCTATTTTCTAGTTAGAAAATAAATTGTGTCCAGTGTTATCTTTTCACTCGCTCTTTTAATATCAGAAACACCTACATTACTTATTTTTTCGATAAAATCCTCGATGGTTTCCTGTTTATCAACGATTGCCCCATCCTGATAAAAACCTATCAAAGCACTGGGATTGTCTGCAGTTTCTTTTAAAGAATTTATTATGCTTTTTCTCGTTCCCTCTAGTTCCTGATTAGTAATACTTCCTCTTTTTATATCTTCCAATTGTTTCTTTATAATATCCAAAGCCTTGCTGTAGTTTTTGAATTCGATTCCTGAAGATATAATCATCAAACCCTTGAACTTTTCTACCTTTGAAAAGATATAATACGCCAGGCTGGCTTTTTCTCTAACATTCTGAAAGAGTTTGGAATGGGGACCTCCCCCCAGCACACCACTTGCCATAAGAAGGGCATAATAATCATCATCTTCATAGGTTGTGTAGGTTCTTAAACCCAATGATATTTTACCCTGACTGACCTCGTGTTTTTCTACTATTTCCCTGACCTTTTCTACATCTTTATTAATCAAAGTGGGTTTTATCTTCTCTCCAGCATGCCTTTCAAACCCGAATTTCTCCTGGATCAATCGATAAGTTTGTTTTTCATCAAGCTTGCCTATTGCATAAATATCAATGGGATTTCTCGATAACATGTCTTTGTAATACGTATAGAGTTCTGAAGGATCCAAATCATCTATATCTTCCAGTCGGCCATATTTATACAGGCTGAACCTTTCCTCCTTACACATTTCCTGAAAACATCTTTCTATAGCATACTGCATTTTGTTATCAAACAGGCTCTGGATGTGCCGCTTTAAAACCTTTTTTTCCTGTTCAAAGTATTCTCTTTTGAATCCCCCATTTTCAGTCAGGGGATTTAAAATCATTTCTTTTAAAACATCTAAGCCTTCTTTTAACAGGTTTACATTATCAGGCAAAAAATTGCTGTTTACCAGATCCAGTCTAAACTGCAGGATATGCCGTTCACCCTTTTTCAAAACATCTGTTCCAAAGGATGCTCCATACAGATTATCGAGATGCAGCATAAGCTGTTGTGTTGTTGGGAATTTGAAAGAACCTCTTCTAAGGATAAAGGGAAGAAAAGCTGTTTTTGTAACCAAATCCTCTTCCAGGTTTTGGTGAATGAAAACTTTAATATTAGTGGTTTTGAATTTGTCAGTAGGCAGCAGGTAAACATTTATGCCGTTGTCTAAAACCTTTTTAGTAAATATTTTTTCCACCTTTGATGCCCCCTTAAAAAAATTGTTTTAAATTTATTATTAACCTGCAGTCAACAAATTACTAAAATTCTTTTAATAAATATAGAAATCCCTCCAAGATTATAGTATAATAAAACATGCGGGGCGTAGCGCAGTTTGGTAGCGCGTTCGGTTCGGGTCCGAAAGGTCGTGGGTTCAAATCCCGCCGCCCCGACCATTCTAAAACTCCACCTGACAGCAAAGTCAGGTTTTTTTATATGCCCATATCATCAATTCAGCATTTAAAATGACTTACCCAAGAAGCTTAGCCTTGATCAAAAGGAGCATTATAGGTTTTTGGCAAATAGAATTCCGCACTCAACTCAATGTTTATTTACAGATAACAACAATACTCCTGTATAACGATACTCAATTCTCACATTTAACTCAATAAATACGGTTCTTCTCCATTTTAGTTGAGTTAAATGCCACCCAAACTCAATCCGGTCAATAGTTAAATCATTATAGCTTTTTCCTGGGTTCTGTCAAGACATACATGCTACAGCTACAGCACCATCAGAAGAACGAAAATTCATTGAAGGAGATGACCTGTTCCGGCGTAGCGACTTGATTCGAGCGG
>DFNM01000252.1 GCA_002376045.1 Firmicutes bacterium UBA3567 | reverse complement strand
CTATAACAGCAAGTATAACAGTTATCCCTGTTGTACCTGCCATGTGTATTTACCTCCCTTTGCAAGCATCACTTACCATTGCTTTCTGTAACCGCCTTTTGGTAGAGTATAATCAATTGTGTAAAAATGAAATTGAATAGAAAATAGTGAATTTTCCAGTTAAGCATGGTTTTGAAGAAGCTATCAGGCTAGAACTGCAAGAAGTGTTGGGACGTAAATCTTATGAAAGAAGTGAATCCACAAATAACTACCGTAATGGTGAATATAAAAGAAAAAGCTAAGCGACAAAAAACCGCGATTATCTCTGTTTAAATAATGCAAGATAAAAATACTCTCCAACATCTGATTTTTTAATTATTTCAAATCCATATGGCTCCAAAAATTTTGCTGCCTCTTTCCAGGATACACGAATACCGATAGGAGGACCCGGAGGGCCACTAATCTTTTTCCATTCTATTATTGCCAGCCGCCCTGATCTCTTAAGTACTCTTTTTAATTCTTGTATCGTTCTCTCTAGCACTTTATCCCTGAGCAGTCCGTGTAACACAGCTGCCATCAGACAGATATCAACACTATTATTTTCAAATGGAATATTCTTACTTATATCCCCGACAACAGCTTCCAAATTTTTAATTTTCTTTCTATCAGCTCGCTCCTTTAGCTTGCTTATCCCTTCTTCCCACTTATCTATAGCGTAGAAAAATCCCTTATCTCCAATATAATCTGCGGCAGCCAGCAAATAATCCCCTCTTCCACACCCGACATCTAGAAATACGGAATCCTTTTTTAAGTCTAATGCTTTAAATACTTTTTCCGTATCAATCTTATCAAAACTACTTTTACCGGTTTCATTACTGTGAATTGTATCTTTCATTATCTTCCTCCTATCTTTTTTCTAAGGTTCTGTGAAAAATGACTAATCTTTTGTGTCCCAAGTGTTCAAGTAAGTCTTTACAGCTATTTGCACTCCTCTCTGTACCTCACACAGTTCCTACCCGCAGCTTTAGCCTCATACATCAGATCATCTGCTCTTTGTACCAGTGTATCAACCGTATCTCCAGGGCGGAAACCGGCCACTCCGAAGCTGGCTGTCACCCTGCCAACGCCCGGTATATCCATTTGACTCAAGTTCTGCCGCAGTTCTTCTGCTAAAATAACTGCCTTTTCCACAGGTGTATCCGGCAGCAGTATGACGAATTCCTCTCCGCCCCAGCGGGCCAGGCAGTCTATTTTGCGAATCCTGTTCTTAATCATTTCTGTCATGTTTTTAAGGACGCAGTCACCGGCATTATGGCCAAAGCGGTCATTTATGCTCTTAAAGCGGTCTATGTCCAGCATTATCAGGGAAAACTTACTGCCGCTCCGCTTAGCCCGCTCTATTTCTTCTTCCAGTTTTTGCGTAAAATAACGGCGGTTATAGACACTCGTCAGAGCATCAGTAACAGATAAAAGGCGAAGTTCTTCTTCCAGCCGCTTGCGCTGGCTGATGTCGCGCACAACAGCCACGGCCTGCCAGCCGCCCTTATGCTGCAGTGCATTTATGGAAAGTTCCACATCAAGCAAACCGCCATTTTTATGTCTTGCTTTCATTTCCACTGTTTTTCCGATTACATTACCCTTTCCGGAAAACTGAAACCGCTGAAACGCTTCCTTATACTGCCGATAAGCTTCCTCATGGGGCACCAGCAGCCTGTGCAGCTCTTTTCCTATAACTTCTTCTCGCCTATAACCGAAAAGCTTTTCTGCTGCAGGATTCCAGAAAGATGTGCGACCTTTTTCGTCAATCATGATAATTGCATCCCAAGCTGTTCTGGTAATGTTTTTCAGCTGTTCTTCCCTTGACTGCAGTTCTTCTTCCATTTCTTTGATCTCTGTCAGGTCAAACACTACAGCCACATACACATTTCCCCCGCTGTGTGTATGCTGCTGCAGGTGGACTTCAACAGGGTAGAGGGACCCGTCTTTCCTGCGGTGAACAGTGTTAAACTTAATTTTTTCCTGCTTCCCTTCGGTTAAAGGCCCAATTAGTTTTTTAAAGTTTTCCGTTTTAAATTCCGGTTTTAAATCGAGGGGGGTCATGTTAGCCAGTTCTGCCATGGTATATCCTAAATTTTCCCGGGCACCGCGGTTAACCATGATAAACTTTAAAGTTTCAGGGTGAAAGACATAGATCTCATTCAGGGAATTTTCCACTACTTGCTTGTAAAAATTGGCTTCTCTATTTGCTTCATGAAGCTTAAGTGCCATTTCTACCGTGGACAGCAGCGCATATTTGTCTGTACCTTTCTCCACAAAACCGTAACCTTTAACAGATTTGATTTTTTCGAAAATTTCCCCGGAGGTATTGGCAGTTAGAAATACTATAGGAATATCCCTAAATCTAAGTATTCTATTTGCCGCATCTATCCCGTTCATTTCTCCTTGTAGTTCGATATCCATTAGTATCAGATCTGGAGGGTTGCTGCCGCAGGCTTTTTGCACCGCTTTTTCTCCCGCAGCAGTTGCTTCAACTGCATACCCGTATTCATTCAATATATCGGTTATAACCTGTGAAGTTAACCGGCTGTCTTCTACCACTAAAATTTTTTTCTTTTTTTGGATGCTAGTATTGGACAATTTTTTCACTCCCTCCAATAATCATCGTTTACTTATCCTTTTTATGCGGAGATTATTCGAATAAATACCTCTACCACTGCCGGGTCAAACTGCGTGCCCGCATTCCTTTTTATTTCAGCTATTGCTTCCTCCCTGCTCATGGCTTTGCGGTAGGTCCTGTCGCTGGTCATAGCATCATAGGCATCAGCCACAGCCAGAATGCGGCACAGCAGTGGAATTTCCTCTCCCTTCAGTCCCCGTGGATAGCCCTTGCCGTCCCATCGCTCATGATGGTAGAGGATGTATTCAGCAATAGAAGCCAGCTCCGGGGTATTCAGAGCGATCCGGTACCCGATCTCCGGATGTTTTTTCATTTCCTTCCACTCTTCCTCCGTTAGTTCGCCCGGTTTCATCAATATACTTTCTCTAATTGCCACTTTCCCGATGTCGTGAAGCACCGCCAGCAGCTCCAATTCATCCATTTGTTTAGCGGAAAGGCCCAGTCTGTTAGCTATTTTAAGGGTTATTCCCCTTAATCTTTCTGCATGTTCTTCTGTTTCCATGCTTTTTTCGAAAAGGGTGGCCTTCAGGGATGAAATAACGGCATTTCTGTAACTTTTGCTCTGCAAAAACTTATGGCGGTACATCCATTCCTCGGCTTCCTTCAGTACCTGCCAGATGTTTTCTTCGGCTCTATTTTTTGTGGCATAGCCCAGGGCAATACTCAACTGAATGGGCCCTTCACTGTCCAAAGCACACTTGTTTTTAATCCTCCTGACAATTTCTCCCGCTGCTTTCATATCGGTCCGGGGCAGCAAAATGACAAATTCGTCCCCGCCCCAGCGGGCGATGATATCCTCCCGGCGGCAGCTTTCCTTTATTACCTCTGCCGCTTTCTTCAAAAGAAGATCCCCTACCCTGTGGCCGAAGCCGTTATTGGTCAGTTTCAATCCGTTGATATCACCTACGATGACCGATACAGGCAGGTGACGCGGCGTATCCAGCCGCTTGATTTCTTCTTCCATAAACCTGCGGTTGTAAAGCCCTGTGAGATGGTCATGATAGCTCAAAAAGAGGATTTTTTCTTCATATTTCTTGCTCAGAATATATTCGGAAACAATCATTGCGGCAAGCTGCAGGCAATTGATGTCGGCTTCAGACCACTCCCTGTTTTTAAGGCAATCATCAAAACCGATAAAGCCGCTGTAATCCCCTTTCACATATACAGGCAGCACCAGCAGGGACTTGATTTCCTGGGGCTTTAAGATTTCCTTTGTCTTTTCGTCGGGGATGTCTTCAATATCCCTGTAGTTTATTACTTCCCTGTTTTTAAGCCTGTCCACCCACCAGGTTAATTCAGACTCAGGGATTTCCTGAAGGTTTTCTTTCTGGGGCGTTATACCGGGTGCCGTCCACTCAAAAGTGTTGCTCATGGTCCCTTTTTCCCGGTCCGTTTCAAATAGGTAGACCCGGCTTACCTTGAGGCTTTCTCCCATCATCCGCAGGGCTTTGAAAATAAAAACCTCAGGTTCAGTCTCCCGTATGGTCAGAAAAAAAAGGCCGCTGATAAGCTTTTCGTATTGCAGCATTTTTTGGAGCTTCGCTTCGGCCTTCTTTTGCAGGGTAATATCCCTGCTGGAGCCAACCAGGTATTTTACCTTCCCCCTTTCAAGCACTGGCGTAAGGGTGGTTAACCAGACTCTTTCCCCCGCAGGGAGGACAAGGGTTTCTTCATATGTTATTGCCGATTTAGCATCAACACACCTTTGGTAATTTGCCTGTACGGCTTCTCCAATTTCTTTTCCAAAAAGTTCAACGGGAGTTTTATCTTTTAGCTCCTCCAACCTGAAACCTGTTAGTTTCTGATGTGCAGCATTGTTTCTTATGTAGCGGAATTCCCCGTCTTCCACCCTGGCCAGGAACATGGCATCCTGGGTGCTGTTGAAGATGGTATTAAGATCTCGGGATAATTTTTCTATCTGTTTTTTCTGATTCTTGAGAACCTCGATATGCTCCATTTCGGAGGTGACATCCTGGAAGAAGGTGACAAAATACTCCCTCTGTGGGGAAAAGGCTGTTATTTTATACCAGCGGCCCAAAGTTTCTGCATACTGTGTGAACTCCTGCCTTTCTCCTGTGATGGCCACCCTGCCGTAGAAGGCCACCCAGTCAAAACTGCCTTTTCTGATGCCGGGCAGTACTTCCGTCACCCTTTTTCCAAGGATGTTCTCTCTTTTTAATCCGGTCATTGCTTCAAAGGCAGGGTTCACATCCAGAAAGATGTAGTCTTCCGGCTCGCCCTGCTCGTTTAGTACCAGCTTGTGGTAGGCATACCCGAAGGGTGCCTGCTTGAGGAGTTCCTGTATAAATTTTTCTTCCAACTTTTTCACCTCCCGTTGTGTATCTCTGTACTGGCCGGATGGAAGCTGGATAAATATTGAATCAGCCTGGCCGACATCAATGAAGTGAACTTTTACTGCTTGGTCTACTGCACTTCTGAATGGTGCATATCGATTCCCCATATTTGTAAATACGGATTAGATGTCATATTTTAAAAAGCACGTCCGACATTTTTTTCGGAAAATGCTGCCATCAGCGTCCTCTTTCACAAAATGATCTTTTAACCTTTTCCTCAATCTGTCTTGACCCCGATGGGTGCCTACACGAACTATCCTGTCCATGCCATTATAGCTTTCGCCCTTATACTGAGGAAGATATCACCATCCAGGGTATCTACTCCTCCATTTCCGGGTATCTTCAAAACCTATCAATAAATCATCGGCAATCTGCATTAGTATATAAGCCATTTCTACGTTTTCGACCCATTCACTAGGAATGCCTTTTATTCCAAGATAAGCTCCCAGAATATTTTCGGTTATAGCTCTGGTGCTGTCGCTATCTCCATCATGATTTACCGCATCACAAAGAGTTTTTCTAAAATCATTCCTATACCTTAAGGCACAGTAAATGGAAATGGCTATAGCTTCTTCTGCTACCCATCCTTCTCCAAGTAAGTTTATAGCATCATAAGATTCTTTGTTGCTTTTTGCCAATTTAACTGCCTTTCTAATTGCATTACTGCATTCTTCTTTGCCGTTATATTTGTCGAGTATTAATAGAGCATCTTTTACAGCCTCTTCAATTTCTGCACCTTCTATAATGCATGCAATAATATGTGCAAGAACTCCAGCAGAGAGATATCCGCTGGGATGGCCATGAGTTAAAGCGGCGCACTCACAGGCAATTTGAAAAGCCTCCTCCTTACGGCAAAACAACCCCACCGGTGCTGCGCGCATAACCCCACCACAGTCCTTGCTGTTGTTTATCGGTTGCTCAATTGTTCCTATCCTACTGCTTAATAACGCTGACAGGCACGTATTCCCTGGTGCCCGTCTGGCATAAAGATCCTTTACTCCTATCAGCCATCCATCATAAAACCAGTTGTGATCCTTATTTTGAGGTTACCCCTGGGTATGAAGCCACCGGAGGTACGCATAATAGACAACAGAGGATGGATGGCAAATTCCCTTTCCCCTGCCCCTGCTTTCAGCCCGGAGCAAACCCTCAGCAGTGAATAAAGTCATTTGGGTGTCGTCGGTAATTTCCGCTTTACCGTTTATTCCTGCAACAAGGCCGGTAATGCCTTCTTCACCATATTTCTTCTTTATCTCAGATAGGCTTAAAAATTCTACCGGCCAGCCAAGTGCGTCGCCAATGGCCCCACCTAAAAGACAGCCTCTAAAATGGTCTTTATCCTTCTTCATAATATATCAGCATATATCAGCCTCTCAATCTATAAACGAATTAGCTAAAGCCGAATTTAACTTATACCAACTTGGTTTTACAATTCATTTATACTTCAAAATACCCAATAATTTGTTTATTACTCCGCCTATCAATCCCACCGTACAGGTAATTCCGATTCAGATTCCTGTTAAAAGCTGAACAACTGAACTCCGCTATATGCATACACGCGTGACAGGCACCCCTTTCATCTTTGCATATCGGGTCATAAACACAATAATCTCCTTCTTCTTTGACTTTATACAGAAGGTTTTGCAGGCTCTGTTCAAATACGGTAAATAGGCCGCCGATAATAAAAGAAGAACGGTTATTGACATAAATCATAAAGGACATGGTTTTTGTAAACAAATACTCGCTTAATGTGTTAACATCAAAACCGCTCAGCATTGTACATTGTCGTAAAACTAGATGAGCAAAGCTATGCAGTAAAGTGAATAAATAAGAAGTAATTTCTCCATTCTTGGTTTCTTTATTAGCCACTTCCCCAAAAAAATCAACTTCTTCCATGTGATTAATAAACCAGGCCTTTATTTCCTGTTCACTTAACCGGGTAACGTCGACATCTACAATTCTGTTAATGGCTAACCATTTTAACACTTGTTTTAGGTTCAATTGGAAATGTAAAGCCTCGGTTTTTGTTGTATCCATATACACGGGATAATGGTATTTATCATTTGCATCTAAAGGAAAACAGTTTAATTTTGCCTGGTTCGGTATACGAGATATCCTTGAGTAGCCAAACGCGGCATAGGTAATGGGCAGTTGTTTGTAATGTAAAAAATGTCCGTATTTTCCTTGTTAACGGGCTGAGATACAACATCCTTAACCATGAAAATGTAAGGCTCATCTTCGTAGTCAAATGTTTTCCGGGGTAAGTAACCGTATAAAACCTGTGTTTTTCCCCTATACATCGGTTTACTCATTTATTTCCATCCCCTTCTGTACCTCATTTTCGACAAGAATTCGTTGGAAAGAATGTCTTTAGATACGGGAATCTGTTCATCTATATCCCGCAAGCTGGTCATTGGCGAATACCCAAACATCTTCTCAAGCTGTTCAATGCTCTTTTCATACTTGGGATTAATAAAATGCATATATATTAATTCTAGCCCGATTCTTATTTCTCTAGCAAAATGTTTGGTGTGTGGATCGTTTTCCGTTATTCCGTAAGCATCTCTGAGACAATGATACACCTCATCTTTGGGGATATATCCCTTGACCAGAGCCTCCCGGAGTCCTTCACTGAACCACATATTTTTGGCTATTTTGTGCCTGATGCGCGGTTGATAGTACTGTAAAACAAGACCCATGAATAACCCCGGCAATGTTTTTTGCACGCTAAACTTGGGCCAGCGGTTAATGGGCACTGGTTCCACTAAACGGTCGCTGAACTCATTAAATTTGCTAAAATAATTAAAATATGCAATATCCCTTTCCCGGCCTGGACTGAAGCACACAAAGCAAATGCCCACATGCGTACGCCCTACCCGGCTGCTTGATTGAATATATTCGGCCACATGCGGCGGCATGCCGTGAAAAATCATAAAGTTTAATCTTTCCACATCAACACCGTGGCTGATTAAACTGGTGGCAATAACAGCATCAATTTGCTTTTCTCTTTCTTCCGGCGGATTTTCCAGAACTTCTAGCGTGTTACGAATCGTGGCAAAGGAAGAATCACCCGTAAGCTCTACGGCCTGAATTGGCTCGTAACCGTTTTCCACGAGATACCCGTTAACTTGATTGGAATCAATCATGCGGCTGATGGAAGAACCGGCGTCTTTTGAGTTTACATATACCAGGGATGTTTCATATTCACATAAAAAAGCAGCCAATTCTTCTTTTGTCTGTACAGTTTGCAGACCAATTTTATTTATATAAAATTCTGGATCTTTTTTAATCTCCTGGATCATCATGTGAAATGTTTTTAATAGTTCCTGGGTTGCCGTCAGGTGTGTTTTATTATGTGGCATTACCCCCACAAACAATCTACCGATGTATTCTTTTTCCTCGGCGTAAAAGGAACGCCCGCGTTCATATCCTGCCACCGGGAATCTTCTGGATCTCCTGTTATATAAATGCTGGATATGGTTTTCGTATTTCTCTATGGTAGCCGTTGCCGCAATTATTTTGTATTTTTTCCCGCCGGAAGTCTTTTCCTGCAACATTTGTATAAAACCTTCGTAATGGGAGGCAAAGGTACCGAAGCTTTCTTTTAACAAGTGTAGCTCATCCTGTATCACGAGCGAAGGGGCGCCGTCATATAGACAAACCGGCTCTTTCGGCAGCTGGCATTTTGGGTCTTCCGTGCATTCGCCGCAACTCATGTACCCATGATATGAGCATTTTTCATTGACATTACCGAGTAAATGGGTAAATCTTCTTTGCATGCCAATGGAAGCAACCTTATCCACCGTGCCAATCAACATAGTCGGCAAGTAGCGAAAAATTTCCCTGTCGACAATATACAGGGGCAGCGTCTTTTCAGAACAACTTTCATTGGTACACCTGTGTTCAAGCCGCATTTTGTGCTCTTCAAAAAAAATAATTACCGAGTTTTGCTGGCAAAAAGGACACCTTTCAACCATCTTATAGCGATCAAAGTAGTTTTTATATTCGATATTTAATTTTTTCATGTGTTCCGTTATTCTATTTGGTGTGTTATGCCCACCGGCAAAGTAACCCACGGAAAATGGTTCCATGCCATCTTTAGATAAATCAGGATGTCTTCTGCGTATCAATTCTGCCTGTGCGTACACTTCTACTATTCTTTGGAACTGCTGTAAACTTAGCAGGCGCAGTGGGAATCGAATCCATGAAGAAACACCTGCCTTTTTCCCGCGCAGCCGGTCAAAAAATGCCTGAAAAACAGCAAGGCCAAGGTAACTTTCTGTTTTGCCCCCTCCTGTGGGGAACCATAAAACATCTACCGTGTCGCATTCGTTGTTTTCGTATTCTAGATATTCCCTGCCCACTAAATCCGGAATGATCGAAACAATAAATACAATTTGAAACATTCTCCAACTTTTATGAGGGCGTTTCCTGAGTTTATCTACTTCATAAAAAGCTTCATTCATCAAACAAAATGCTTTTTTAACCAGCGGAATTTTCTCTATAGTGTTTATTCCTTTTTCAAATCGTTCTCTTTCCTCTTGAAAAGCCAAGAAATCCCTTTTACGCCATTCCAATTCCTCAACTGTAATTTGCTTTTTCCATATTTCTATCTGTTCCTCCCACTGTTGCTCATACGTTTTCATAGCATCTAAAATTTGTCGTAATACCGGTTCCGGTTGGGTCATTAACTTTTTATATTCGGGTACCACCGTATTGGTCGTAACATATCTTTTTTGTTTATACAGTGGGCAATGGTAGGTGCGCATTTTTTGCTTATTTTCCATTACCACAAAGCAATTGTATCCAATACCGTAATACTCCCTTTCATAACGATAATCTTTGGGCAGTTGATAAAATTGAAAAGGATAAAATTTAGTATTTTTAAGTTTAAGTTCCAAACTACAGTCAAAAAGGAAAGGTTCCGTAAATCTTCTGGAACTGTTTTCTGTATTGTTAATTAAATAAAGTTTAATTCTCCCGATTTGTTCTGCGTACCTATGATATTTTAGCTGCACTACAGGCTGCCAGTAAGTGAGTACTTTTTCATCCGGTATTTTATTAATCAGGTCAAGATATTCCAGCTCGGTTTTAATTTCCTGAAAGTGTTTCTTTTTGGTACCCTTTCTTAACGCCCAGGGGTCATTGAGTATAATTCTATGGCATTTCGATATTTCTTGGCGCAAAACTTCGTTGATTTTTTCCTCGGCCAGTTTCAATGTTTTTAAGTCCGTGATGTTAATAGCAATTTCTTCCGTCTCTACCGTACAGGTAATTTTTTTATAAGCGTTGGGTAAATCCACATACTCGTCTTTAACACAATACTCAAACGCGGGCTTGTCATACAAACATATTTCATTAGAACGGCCTGAATTGCGGTTAATTATTTCATTGATAATAAATTCAGATAGTTTTTCTTCATCGTAAACTCGCAAGATTATCACCCTCGTATATGTAAATTAACAATTTAAACCTCTATCAACTTTTTATCCAATCAACTAAACGGTTCCGTCTAGAAGGATGACGTAGTTTTCTAATAACCTTGACTTCTATTTGGCGAATTCTTTCCCTGGTTACGCCATATATTTGTCCTATCTGCTCCAGTGTCATAGGTTCCCGGTTGTGAAGACCAAAACGTAATGTGATAATATTGGACTCCCGATCCGTTAATGAACGTAAAACATTATTAATTTCTTCAGCTAAAACATTTGCCATAACTTGCTCCTCAACTCCTTCGTAATCTGCGATGGCAATTAGTTCTTTTAATGTTGAATCATCGTCTTCTGTTGCTGGAGCGTCAAGGGAAGGAAAACTGTTCATATATTTTTCTATATAAATTAGGTATTGCTCTAGCTGTTCTTCATTCATCCCCATAGCATTTGCTAAATCATGAACTGTTGGATCACGTTGATTTTCATATATAAAACGATTAATTTCTCTTTTAATTTTATTGCAAGTTTCCACCACACGAACCGGGAGGCGTATTAAACGGGCAGTATCTGCAATTGACCTAGTAATAGCTTGTGTAATCCACCATGTAGCATAGGTGGAAAACTTGTACCCTTTTCGGTAGTCAAACTTATCAGCCGCCTTCATTAGACCTATTATTCCTTCTGAAACAAGATCATCCAACCCCAATATTCCGGAATGATTACAATATCTTTTAGCGATGCTTATTACCAGGCGAATGTTAGATAGGATAAGTTTATTTTTTGCTTCTTTATCACCTGCTGCCAGTCTTTCAGACAACTCATATTCTTCTTTTGGTGTTAAGACCGGGTAATTTCTAATATCCTTCATTAACAAGGATATAACATCCTCAGTAGAAACGACAGCTTGTAAAGAGCTATCATCGTATTCCGCTTCCTGATCATTAGCCGGGTATCTCATATCGGACGTAGTAAGCACGTCATCATCCGTCGCAGGTAAGAATGCAGCATTTTTTAAAACTTCTTTGTTAATAACTTTTGCGCCGATTTTTTCCAGTGTTTCTACTATTTTTCTTATTCTTTCATAATCAATTTCGCTATTTATTTCTAGGTAATCTTCCATGATACTAAAAACATCGATAGGCAAGTTTTGATTAACTTTCAATAGATATTTTTGCACAAGATTATTGTACAGTGTAACAGCTTGATTTTTGCGAGGTAAAAGCATATTTGATGAAATGTGGTTGTTACCAGAAGGGTTATTGGTCATACTTTGTTTATATAAAGCACTTTTGTCAATAACCCTCCCACCAATTTTTTCAATAGTCAAAATAAAACGTTCTATCATGTCATAATTAATGATTTCATCAATGTGTAAAAAATCCTCGATAATTTCCTTTAGACTAATAGATTGCTTCTGATTTACTTTTGATAGATATTTTTTTACAAGCTTTTTTACAAGCTTATAATAAGTATCTTTGTTTTTCCCCATAGCAACTCGCCTCAATATAATGTAACAGAACTAATAAGAATATAATGCCTAATTAATAGTTGGTTGTAGCATGTTCATACAATGTTATAACGAGCTGTCTCTTTTCATGTCACTAATTTGTATTTATTTCAAAAATGCTATAAAAAATTTTTTGATGTTTTACTAATTCTCCCAGCATTCTGTAAAATCCTGCCCTGTTTTACACAAGTTCTAGGAGTCCACTCGAAATATGGGCAAATTACCGCAAAAGAGAGCCTTCATTTTTTTTCAAAACAGCATATAGACCCTTTGAACTTTGAAAAATACATA
>DFNM01000259.1 GCA_002376045.1 Firmicutes bacterium UBA3567 | reverse complement strand
GAAAGACTGCCGCAAGAATGGTTACCGCTACCGGTATAAGGGCAATAACCATACCTGCTTCAGATGATGAGGCAAGATATATACCAATTGTTTCAAAAACAAAATAACTCACGGGTTGAACAAAAGCTATGGCCATCAGGGGCTTTAAATCTTTTCCGGAAAAATCCACTCTAATAACCTTTACCATCTTAAGCATGGACAAAACAAGAACACTGACTCCGAACCTGAATGCCAGCAGATGAAAAGGTGTAATGTTATTAAGGGCTTCTTTTGTAAACAAAAAGGAAAATCCAAAAATCGCTGCCATACATATTCCTGACAAATAAGGTAGTATGTTTCTGTTAACCAACATAACTCTACCATTCCCCCCTGACGGTTAATTTTTAGCTTTTAACTGGATTTATATGTCGATTGTAATGATGTATTGAGGGTCTTTTTTGAGCTTCTGGCTTCATCATACTCCTTTTTTAATTTATCGAAGATTTCTTTTACAGAAAGTATTTCCTTTATTGCATAAACTTTTTGACCGGCAAAAACCAGACGATTGCTTCCCACACCCTTTTGGGCATTCTCCAGTGCTTTTCTGATGCAGAAATTCCTTTTGCATTTTTTGAGACAGTCATTACATACTTCTATTTTGATAGTTGCTCCGGATAAAAGCTTATCCACAAAAGTATTTCGAAGTGCTCTACCCAGAAGCCCTACAGGGCTTTTGATTAATACGGAGTCTGCTGCTCTGGAATTTACATACAACTGCTTAAAATATTCACTGGCATTTGATTCGCGGCTTGCTGCAAAACGGGTTCCCATCTGCACACCATCTGCTCCCAGCTGTTCCATCCTGTAAATATCGTAACCATCCACAATACCCCCTGCAGCTATAACGGGAAGGTTTGTTGCAGCCTTGACTTCTGGAAGGATTTCTTCTATTGGGCGGTTTGTACCAAGATGGCCTCCAGCCTGACCGCTTTCTGCAACGACTGCAGCAGCACCCAGTTTTTCTGCGATTTTTGCAAGCCGCCCTGAAGAAACAAGGGGTACCACAGGAACATTGAACTGTTTTCCCCAAATGAACACATCTCGGGAAAAACCGGCACCGGAAAACACAATGTCGATTCCTGCTTTAAGGGCAGTTCTTATCAACTCAGCGAAATTTTTTACGGCAAAAAGCACATTGATGCCTATGGCGCCATTTCCACCGGCCAGTCTTTTGGCCTGTATTATTTCATTCCTTAATTCCTCGGGAGTCATTGCCGTTCCAGCAATAACACCGATTCCACCCTGGCTTGCAACGGCTCCTGCCAGAGATGCAGTAGAAATCCTTACAGCCATACCTCCTTGAATTATTGCATGGGGTAGTGTAAGTTTGCCCAATTTTAAAATTTTGTTAAACATGATCAGACCTCCATGGGAAATTAAACTTAAAACATGTTTTTATTTATTATATCAAAAGTTGGTTTATATATAAAACAAAATGTTTTTTTAAAGCTCCTGTAATTAATGCTTACTTCATCCAAAGCAACTGTATTGTCATATTACCAACTGTGGTATCTTTCAGAAGTGGCAAAACGACTGTGAATGGTGTTAGATGCAGATTGGTATTTACCAGCCGATCTTTTTGTAGCAGTGAAAGCAGGTTTTTTAAACAATTTATAGAATTGGTTGTAGAGAGGTAGTGCTGTAACTCCGTCTAAAAATTAAAAAGGGGATGTTGGTAGAAGAGAAAAAACAATATTGCAACCGGAGGTATGATTTGTGAAAAACAGGAAATTAATTAAAACGGACGTTCTGGTAGTGGGTGGTGGAGTGGCAGGAATGCTGGCAGCTCTTGAGGCTCAGAAACATGGTGTCAGAGTGTGTTTGATGACAAAGGGGAAAATAGGAAAATCGGGGTCTTCAGTCATCTCTCAAACAGCCCATCTGGTGGTGGAAGGCGGTTGTGACCCTGAAAATGCGTTTTACAATGAAATTTATGAAGCAGGTGGTCAAATCAACAACCCCGCTCTTTTAAAGACCCTGGTAGAAAAGGGCTTTGATTCAGTTAAAAATTTAAGCAGGTATGGCATTAAGCTGTCGGCAAAACCCAAAAAAACCGGTCAGAAAAACCTCTACCTAACAAAACAATCCAGGGGGAAAGAATTAACCATACCCCTGAGAAAAGCGGTTTTTAATTCCCATATTGAGGTTTGTGAGGATTGTGAGCTTACAAAACTATTAACCCGTGATAAGAGGGTTATCGGTGCAGTTGCAGCCTTTAATAACGAACATGTACTAATCAAATCAAAAGCCGTCATCCTTGCGGCCGGTGGTTATGCAACAATGTTTGCGCTGAATGATAACACAAAGCAGACAACTGGCGAAACCATTATAACTGCCTATGAGGCCAGAGCGGAATTGATGGATCTGGAATTTATTCAGTTTTATCCTTACTGGTTGGTACACCCCCGGTTTATGGATATTTTAACCCCATTGTTTTTTCATGGAGCCAGATTAAAAAACGATAAAGGAGAATACTTTTTAGAAAAATACCCCAGGGGCGAACTTGAGAACCGTGATTTGGTATCAAGGGAGATAGCACTACAGCATAAAGTTTTCCTTGACCTTTCCGGTGTTGATGAGGACGTAATAAAAGTCAGAAATCCGAGACTTTATAAACTCCTTAAAAATAGCGGGGAGGATTCTGAGTTTCTGGTAAAACCTGTGGCTCACTTTACTATGGGTGGAATAAAAATAGATGAGAGATGCAGGACAGCGGTAGAAGGCCTTTTTGCGTGTGGAGAGTGTTCGGCAGGGGTTCATGGTGCCAATCGCATAGGGGGAATAGCACTAACTGAATGTGCGGTCTTTGGTCCCATAGCAGGCAGAGAAGCTGCTGAGCATGCCAGAAACGCCGATGAAATACAGGGCTTTGATATCGATTTTCCAACACATCTACCTGAAGCTGGAGATGACCCGGTAGACCATATAGCAGGATCGCTGCAGCAGATCATGTATGATGATGTGGGGATTTTAAGGGATGAGACGGGGCTCAAAAACGCAGTTAACAAAATTGAATACCTAAAAGCAGAACTCGACAGCATAAAACCCGGTGATCCACACAAATGGTATAGGTTGAAGAACATGCTGAAACTGGCAGTGCTTGTGAGCAAATCGGCGCTAATGAGAAGGGAAAGCCGTGGTGCCCACTATCGTACAGATTACCCCGAAATGGATCCCCAGTGGCAGGGCAACCTGGTACATGACACTGAAAAAGGATTGGAATTTATGATGAACAAGGAGGATTAAAATGAAACTTGATTCCTCATATTATCCATACAGCTCAAGGCGGATGACGGTCTTTGCCAAAAAAGGCATGGTGGCAACATCACAAAACCTGGCAGCTGAGGCAGGCCTTGAAATTTTGAAAAAAGGGGGAAATGCCATAGATGCAGCCATAGCCACTGCTGCCTGCTTGACGGTGGTTGAACCCACTTCGTGTGGAATCGGTGGAGATGCCTTTGCCCTTGTATGGACACGGGGTAAATTGTACGGTTTAAATGCCAGTGGTCCTGCCCCCAGGAAAATCAGCCTGGAAGCTGTTAAAAAAGCGGGTTATAAGGAGATGCCCAGATATGGATGGTATCCCGTTACGGTTCCCGGAGCACCTTCTGCATGGGCCGAGCTGTCGCGGCGGTTCGGGAAGCTTCCTTTAACCCGGGTGCTGGCACCGGCCATTGAGTATGCTTATAAAGGTTATCCCGTTTCACCCGTTGTGGGTAAATACTGGAAGGAGGCCTTTGACGATTACCGAAAAAACACAGAGGGTGAAGTGTTCAAATACTGGTTTGAAACCTTTGCCCCTCAGGGCAGGGTGCCGGAAATCGGCCAGGTCTGGAGATCTCCGGCTCATGCCAGAACCCTTGAAGCAATAGCGGAAACCCGGGCGGAATCTTTCTATCGAGGAGAGCTGGCAGAAAAAATTGAAGATTTCTCTCGAAAATATGGAGGCTACATAACAAAGGAAGACCTGGAAAACTTTGCACCAGAATGGGTTGAGCCTATAAAGGTCAATTACAGGGGATACGAAGTGTGGGAAATTCCTCCCAATGGTCAGGGTCTGGTTGCCCTGATGGCTTTAAATATTTTGAAGGGTTTTGAGTTTACAGATAAGGATAAAGCAGATACCTACCATAAACAGATTGAGGCAATCAAGCTTGCCTTTGCAGATGGAAAGCAATACCTCACAGACCTCAGGAAGATGAAAGTTAAAGTAACTGACCTCCTATCCGATGCCTATGCAGAAGAGAGGAGAAAGCGCATCGGTAAACAGGCTATCCAGCCTCTACCGGGGAGACCCCCTCAAAGTGGGACGGTCTACCTGGCAGCTGCAGATGAAGAAGGAAACATGGTTTCCTTTATCCAGAGCAATTATATGGGATTTGGTTCGGGTTTGGTGGTACCGGGAACAGGGATCAGCCTGCACAACAGAGGATGCAACTTCTCCCTGGACCCGTTCCATGTTAACTGCCTGGAACCCGGCAAAAAACCGTACCACACCATAATTCCCGGGTTTTTAACAAAAAATAACCGCCCCATCGGGCCTTTTGGAGTAATGGGAGGATTCATGCAGCCCCAAGGACATGTTCAGGTAATCATGAACACCATTGACTTTCAGCTGAACCCCCAGGCAGCCCTGGATGCCCCCAGATGGCTGTGGGTTGAAGGGAAAAAGGTGAAGCTGGAACATGCCTTCCCACAGCACATTGCTGAATCCCTGGCTAGCATGGGTCATGATGTTGAATGGTCTCTTGCTTCTAAAATATTCGGCAGGGGTCAGATAATATGGCGTGATGAAGAGGGAGTTCTGGCAGGAGCTACAGATCCACGGGCGGATGGAGTTGTGGCAGCATGGTAAAAGGCCAGGTGGTTTTGTGTGACCAAAAACATGTTAATCTGCATTGTTTTCGTTAGGAACTGTTTTCAGCTACTATGAGTTTGATTCAACGGAAAGGTTTACCGATGAGGAATGGCAGCAGATGTTGAAACAAAACAGGCAGCCATCCCGGCCTGATTGGATGAAGAGTTTTATAGAAGGGGGCAAGGAACAGGTTCCTACACCCTCCAATCCCTACAGCACAGGGTGTTGACACATAAGAGATGAGTTGCATGAAAAAATCTTACAGGTTTATTGTGGGCATCGTGGCTGTTTTGTTTATAGCACTAACCCTGGTGTTTATACAAAATTATGAGGTTCACAGGGTAAATGTGTGTGCTGTGGGAGATATCCTCCTTTACAGAGGTGTTAGAGACAGGTTGATTGAAAATGGTTATGATTACCCCTATGAAAGGGTAAAGCACATACTAAAGAAGGCTGATATCGCATTTGGAAATCTGGAATGCCCTTTTCTGCTGCGCTATGTGATTTTGCTGTTCTGGTGGATGATGCTGTTAGCTTCCCTCATTGAACATTACTTTTACCCCAGAATGAATGCTGTAATCACAATCACAGCTGCTGTAATTGTAATCACAGGCACCGTTATTAGAGCTGTGAGCTTAGAACCCTGGATAGATTTTTTTCTGCTGATATAGAAACATGGGACAATCAGACGATAGTAGATAAAGGCATATACAAACACATCCGCCACCCTGCATATGCAGGAAACATGCTGCAGGCTGTAGGTTTTCCATTGATGTTCAATGCATATTTTAGCTTGTTTTTGTCAGCCGTTACAATAGCTTTGTTTGTGTATCGGATAATGCTCGAGGAGAAAGTGCTTTTAGAAAACTTTCCGGGATACACAAACTAAGTGGAACGAACCAGCAGGATATTTCCCGGTATCTGGTAAAAAGGTGATTATATTAAATTAATAATGGAATAACTGCCAATGGCTGCGGTCGTTGTAAGATTTTGGAGTATATCCTATAATAAAGATAGAACCTTTTCAATGATTGAGTGTAGGATTATTATTTAAACAAAGGGGGAGAGATAATGATCAGAGTTGGTGAAAACAAAAAAATTGTTATCAAAAAAGGGGATATTACGGCAGAAGCCACGGATGCTATAGTCAACCCAGCCAATTCAGCTCTGGCTCACGGTGGTGGGGCTGCAGCCGCTATTGTGAGAAAGGGTGGAAAGGAAATTCAGGAGGAAAGCAATGCTATTATCAAAAAAATCGGCTCGGTCCCGGTGGGAAAGGCTGTTATTACCCACAGCGGGAAGCTGCCATGCAAATTTGTGATTCATACGGTAGGCCCCAGATGGGGAGAGGGGGATGAACCTGAAAAATTAAAAAGAGCAGTGTGGAATTCACTGACCCTGGCAGAGCTCTACAACCTCAAATCTGTTTCTATGCCTGCCATTAGCTCGGGGATCTTTGGTTTTCCCAAGGACAAGTGCGCGGAAATCCTGCTTTCAACAGCCATAGAATTTTTAAAACAACCCGGAGTTGGCCTGGATACGGTTGTTATGTGCAATTTCGATGATGAAACGTACAACATATTTCTGGAAAAGGAAAAAATGTTTGATAACACCCAATAAACCAAAAACCGAGTTAGAGGATGATAGTTAATGATAAGAGTGAATATTCCCGGTATGGGAAACCTTGAATTGGAAAACCTGGTGCTTGATTTTAACGGTACCATTGCTGTGGACGGCAGATTGTTACCTGGAGTAGAAGAAAGGATAAAAAGGCTTGCTGATAAGATAAAGGTATATGTGCTCACTGCTGATACCTATGGAACGGCCAGAAAGGTATGTGCGGGGTTGAATGTTAAATTCTATGTATTAAAGGAAAACATGGGAGCCCTGGAAAAAGAGCGTTTTGTCAGCAGGTTGGGGGCTGAAAAAACTGTAGCCGTAGGCAATGGATTTAATGATAATCGAATGGTCAAAAAGGCTGCCCTTGGTATCGCTGTACTGGAAGGGGAAGGTGCCGCATCCCGGACAGTTGTGTCAGCCGATATCATTGTTCGGGATATAAAAGAAGCTCTGGATTTGCTGTTAAATCCCAGAGGTATTATAGCAACACTGCGAAGATAGCAATGACTGCCCATTATTACGATTTGGAAGAGTATTACAAAGCAATACATAATTTTTAAAAACGTGGAAAACTCTGTCCGAAACAGACTTTATTAATAAGATAACAGGAGGCTAAAATGACAAGCAGTAATGGGATAATAAAATCTGTGCAAAAAAGTTTAAAAATATTAAAACATATTATGAATTCCCCCGAAGAGGTAAGTCTATCAGAACTGGAAAAAAAATTTGGATACAACAGCAGTACCATCCATCATCTTTTAAAAACCCTGATGGAAGAAGGATTTATCAGCCAAAACAAGGTTACAAAAAAATATGATATAGGTCCAGAATTTTTATACTACTGGTTTGGCTCTAAACGACCGGAAAAGTATTTTAACAGAGTTCTGCCTCTGTTGAAAAAGTGTGTTGATATCACAGGTGAGACAACCAATTTGTTTATTAGAGATGAAGATGAGGCTGTTTGTGTAATTGGTAGTGAATCCAGACAAACCCTTAAGGCTTTTTTGATGATAGGCCGCCGCATCCCTCTTCCCTGCACTGCCGTAGGTAAGGTGTTTTTGGCTTACATGGGCCAGCAGCAAGCTATAAAAATAATTCAACGAGTGGGATTGAAAAAATACATGCCGGGAACTATAACGGATTTGCAAACCCTCCTGGATGAGCTTCGAAAGACTAGAGAACTGGGATATGCCATCGAGAGGGAAGAATATGAAGAAATGATAACTGCTGTTGGTGTTCCGATCTTTGATAAAAACCGTAATGTAATTTCAGTAGTCTCAACGATCATCCCAACTATTCGAGCAAACAATAAAAAAATAAACACAGTGATATTGACTCTGACCGATGTTTCCAAAAAAATAAGCGATATTCTGGAAAATGTGTTTTATTAACCCATCGAAAGATGGGTTTTTATAATTTTTTTATAAAATTATATAATTTTTTTTGTGGATTTTTATAAATTTTTTTTTATTTGAAGGATTTAGAATTTTTTTATAGAATAAAAAGAATAATTTCTTAATACAACATTTTCTTTTCATATCATGAAAAAGGAGGAAGCAAAAGTGGACCTGCTCATTCGTAACGCAAAAATCAGAGGAAGAGAGAAACTGGTTGATATTGGTATTGATAAGGGACAAATTGTGGAGTTATCAGAATGCATACAAGCAAAAGCTCAAAAGGAAATCGATGCTGCAGCCAGGCTAACGGTAGCTGCTTTTGTTGACCCTCACATACATCTCGATAAGGTTAATATAGTTGATGTTGTAAGACCAAACAAATCCGGTACGTTAAAAGAAGCTATCAAAATAATATGGGAGAAAAAGGCTAAATATACGATAGAAGATGTAGTTGAACGTGCCGGTGATGTTATAAGAAGGGCGGCATTAAATGGTACCACCAGGATGAGAAGTCATGTTGATGTGGATACCATAGGAGGGTTGAAACCCCTGGAGGGTATATTGGAGGCAAAAAGACGTTTTGCCAGCATCATGGATATTCAGATTGTAGCCTTTCCCCAGGAAGGTATTTTAAAAAATCCTGGCTGCGAAAAGCTGATGCGCGAAGCCATGAAAATGGGTGCTGATGTGGTGGGAGGTATGCCTGCTAATGAGAATTCCCCGGAGGATAGCAGAAGACACATCGAAATAGCCTTCGATATAGCGGAGGAGTTCGATGCAGATATCGACATGCACATAGATGAAACTGATGACCCTTTTTACAGAACCCTTGAAATGCTGGCAGATGAGACCATTAAAAGAGGGTATGAGGGAAGAGTTACTGCCGGGCATGCTTGCGCTCTGGCGGCTTACGATGATCATTATGCAAACTATGTAATCGAAAAAGTCAAAAAAGCAGAGATAAATGTAATTACCAATCCTGCAACCAATCTAATGCTTCAGGGAAGACACGATAAACAACCTGTACGACGGGGTATAACAAGGGTAAAGGAACTGTTAGCTGCCGGAGTAAATGTAAGTTTCGGCCAGGACTGTGTAAAAGATACCTTTTATCCTTTTGGAAGTGCCGACATGTTACAGGTGGCATTGATTACAGCCCATGCCGCACACTTAAGCCTTCCCCATGAAATAAAAACAACCTTCGATATGCCCACAGTCAATGCTGCAAAGATTTTAAGGCTCGAGGATTATGGATTGGAGAAGGGTAAAAGAGCGGATATAGTTATCCTGGATACTGATAATGTAAGGGATGCCATTAGGCTCCAGCCGATAAGGTTGTTTGTTATAAAATCGGGAAGAGTAATTGCAAAAACCGAAAAAAAAGCGAGTTGTTTTTATAAAACTTAAAGGAATCCTTTAAAGGAGGTGAGAGGATGGGATTTAGTATAGTGGGTAAGAATGTGGAACGTGTTGATGCTTATGAAAAGGTTACCGGAAAGGCGATTTTTGTTGGGGATATAAAGCTTCCAGGAATGCTATATGCAAAGGTGTTGCGTTCTCCGAATGCTCACGCTATTATCAAAAACATCGATTTTGCCGGGGCATTAAAATCCGAAGGCGTTGTAGCGGTAGTTACCGGAAAGGATTTTAATCACCGGTTCGGAATAGCAGTGGCGGATCAAACCCCTCTGGCAGTGCACAAAGTAAGGTTTGCCGGTGAACCCGTTGCTGCTGTTATAGCTGTGACGGAAAAAGCGGCAGCTAAAGCCTTAAAACTCATAAAAATAGATTATGAAAAACTGCCTTGTGTTCTGTATCCTCAAAATGCTGTCCAGAAAGATGCACCCGTTATTCACGAAAAATTCTACCAGTATAAGCTGGCACCATGGGTGTCCCCCGGTGGTAAAAACGTTTATCAGCATTTTAAAGTAAGAAGGGGAGATGTTGACAAAGCCTTTAATGAGGCGGATATAATAGTGGAAAATACCTACTGGTCCCCCTACATACATCATGTTCAACTGGAACCTCATGGGGCTATTGCTCAGTACAATCATGATGGTTCCATGGTAATTTATACAAGTTCTCAGGCTCCTTTTGTGGTGCAGCACTGCCTTTCGGAGCTTCATGATATTCCCTTAAACAGGGTTCGTGTTATTGTGCCGTATGTAGGTGGCGGGTTTGGTGGTAAATCCGATGTTACTATAGAACCCCTTGTATCATGTATTGCCAGGGCAGTACCCGGCAGGCCCGTAAAACTGCTGCTTACAAGGGAAGAAATGTTTGAAGGAACAGTGGTGGGAAGAGGAGTTTATTCTCATTACAAAACAGCTGTATCAAAGGATGGTAAAATACTTGGTATGGAGATCAAATGTTATCTTGGTAGTGGAGGATATGCTGATTATGCTGTAAACATCGTCAGTGGTATAGCCATGTCTGCTACAGGCCCATATGAAGTTCCGAATCTTAAAATTGACTGCTATGGAGTCTACACCAATACCCCTCCCACAGGAGCTCTTAGGGGATATGGACATCCGGAAGCACACTTTGGTGCTGAACGTCAGATAGATATGATAGCTCGGAAACTCAATATGGACCCGGCAGAATTTAGGATGAAAAACCTTTTGGTAAAAGGCAGGAAAAATGCCATTGGGCAGATCATGACAGAACACAGTGGAAGAGTTGATGTTTGTGTAAAATCAGTGACTGAAGAACTTTTTGGGAAACCAAAGCCCGAGGTTAAAGGGAATATTACCATAGGCCGGGGTATTGCAGCTTACATGAAGATGCCAGTGATGCCCACAAATGTCCAGTCCGGTGCCATCATTAAGCTCAATGGAGATGGAACGGTAACGATGTCTGTGGGAGCCATTGAGATGGGGCAGGGTAGCTATACCGCTCTGTCTCAGATAGCTGCCGAGGCTTTAGGTATACCCATGGAAAAGGTGCACATTAACACCGAAGTTGACACTGCTTATTCACCTTATGAATGGCAGACTGTTGCAAGCCATACCACCTGGGGTGTAGGAAATGCCATTATCATAGCTTCCAAAGACCTTAAGGCAAAATTGCGGGAAGCAGCAGCAAAGGTTTTGAAAGTTGATGTGGATAAAATTGTATTGGACGGTGAAAAAATATATTCTCGGGATAACAAAGAAAAGATGCTCTTATGGTCGGATTTGGCATTGGGTTACACTTCCCCTAAAGGAACTGCTGTTACATCACCTATCATTGGAGAGGGTTATTTTGTAGCCCGAGGTCTTGAAAAACCAGATCCTGAAACAGGACAAGGGAATGTAGCGGCTGATTGGACTTTTGGATGTGTTGGGGTTGAACTCGGTGTGAACAAAGATACCGGAGAAATACGTGTTTACAGGTTGATTAACGCCATCGATGCCGGCAAAATAATTAATCCGAAGCTGGCACACGATCAGGTTATGGGTGCAATGGTTCAGGCTTTAGGCAGCAGTTTGTCGGAAGTTCTGGTGTTTTCCGATGAAGGTAAAATACGCAACAACGACTTGGTAGATTACAAAATTCCGGGTTTGGAAGATGTTCCAGAACAAGTTAAGGTTATTTTTGTCGAGACTCCAGAAGAAACAGGACCTTTTGGAGCCAGAGGCCTTGGGGAACACGGTGCGGTAGCTGTATCTCCGGCTGTGGCAAATGCCATCTATGATGCCTTAAAAGTAGATTTTGTTGATATACCAATTACAGCGGATAAAGTCATAAAAGCCATTAAGGGGGTGGACTGATTGCTGCCGGATTTTGAATATGTGAGACCCAAAAGTTTAATTAAAGCTCTGGGATATCTTGAAAGAGAAAAAGCCATACCCCTGGCTGGTGGAACTGATGTGGTGGTTAATTTAAGATCGCAAAAGGTAGAACCTGAACTTGTTGTGGATATAAAAGAAATAGCTGAACTTAAAGGTATAAAAAAGACCGATGAAGGAATATGGATTGGGTCTCTTACCCTTATTGATGAAGTGGTTCGCTCTCCCCTTTTATCACCTTACAGGGCACTGGTTGAGGGTGCAGGAGTTCTGGGATGCCTTGAGATACGTTATAGAGCGACCCTTGGTGGTAACATATGCAACGGTTCACCCAGCGCTGATTCGGTTCCTGGTCTTCTTCTGTACGATGCTGAGGTGGTGATTGTATCCCGCCAGGGAGAACGACGTATGATGCTTGAAAAGTTCTTGAAAGGTGTAGGAAAGGTGGACTTGAACAGGGGTGAACTTTTGAAGGGGATAATTTTGCCTCCTCCACCGCTAAATTCTGACAGCAGATACTATCGGAAAAGCAGGGTTAAGGGTATGGACCTTTCATCAGTGAGTGTAGCAGTTTTTGCGAAGGATTTAGATAGTCCCAGCGATACAGAAATTCGAATAGCCCTTGGTGCTGTTATGCCAACCGTTGCCAGGATGAGAAAAGCCGAAAGATTCTTGATAGAAAACAGACCCTTTAGCAAAGCAAAGTTAAAGGGAGCCATTGAACTTATATTAAAGGAGGTTTCACCCAGAAAAAGCAGCTTGAGAGCTACCCCTGAATACAAAAAAGAAATGATTAAAGTGCTGATAAAACAGGCCGTAAAAGAAATGTCAGGGGGTGTTCAATATGAAGGTTAAAGTAGTTATAAACGGAATCACCTTTTGTGAAGAAATATCACCTAATACAACCCTTTTGGAGTTCATCAAAGAAAAAGCAGGGCTTACAGGTACAAAAACAGGTTGTGAAAACGGAGAATGTGGAGCCTGCACTGTTATTATGAACGGTAAACCCGTCAGGTCATGTATAATTCTGGCAGCAGAAGCCCATGGTGCGATAATCACTACTGTTGAAGGGCTTGCAGAAAAGGATAAACTCCATCCTTTACAGCAGTCTTTTATTAGAAAAGGTGCTGTCCAATGTGGTTTTTGTACTCCCGGAATGCTTATGGCAGCAAAAGCATTGTATGATAGAAATCCTGCTCCTAGCCAAAAAGATATAGAAGAAGCCTTGAGTGGTCATTTATGCCGCTGCACCGGTTATAAACCTATAAAAGAAGCCATAGAAGATGCTTTCAATTCACATTACAATTAAGCCGATCTTTCAATACCGAACTCAAAGAACACAGATACAAACATACAGATTGTACCGAATAATTATTATAAAAATTATGTCAATTTAAAATTATGAGATGGGAGGGGATACATCGATATATTTGCAGATTAAATTATTTAGGGTTTATTTATACGGGTTGAACAATTTAATCTATGGGAGGTGCGTGATATGAGTAATAAAGGTGTTAAAATTAAAGAAGAGATACAAATGGATAAGGATTACCCATTGCAACAAGTACCTGAAAAGGCAAGAGTTGGGATTATTTCCATAAGTGCAGTGTTGCTGGGTTTTACTTTCTTTACACCCACGATGTTGGCAGGTGCTCGGGTGGGAGTGTCTTTTAAATTCTGGCCGGATTTTATCATGGTATTACTGGGAGGTAGCTTGATATTAGGTTTGTACGTAGCTTTGTTATCTATTGTAGGTGCCAATACTGGTTTGACAACAGTGCTTCTTAGCCGTTATACTCTGGGAACAGTTGGTGCCAAATGGGCAGATCTCCTTCTTGGAGGAACCCAGGTGGGGTGGTACGGTGTTACTGCAGCTGCTATGGCGGAACTTTTTGCTCAAGCTCTGGGATGGCAGGAATACATAATCCCCCTGATGATTTTCTGGAGTATTGTGATGGGGATAACAGCATATTATGGTTACAAAGGCATGGAAATTTTGAGTTATGTTTCGGTACCCCTTATTTTAATCCTTGGATTGTGGGTAGTAGCAAAATCAATAGACCATGTGGGTGGCTGGGCTGCACTGGTAAACACATCACCCACTGAAAGCATGACGGTTGCCACTGCACTGACTATTATTGTGGGAACCTTTGCCAGTGGAGGAACCCAGGCTCCTAACTGGACCAGATTTAGCAAATCGGCCAAAATTGCTTTTTGGTCTGCCTTAATAGCTTTTTTGATGGGTAACGGTTTAATGCTCTTTTTTGGTGCTGTTGGAGCCATTTCTTATCAGGAGGGCGACTTTGTATTGATTTTGTATAAAATGGGGCTGATTTTCTGGGGAATTGTGCTTTTAACCTTGAATCTATGGACGACTAATGATAATGCAGCCTATGCTTTCGGAGTAGCAGGAGCAGAATTTTTTAGCGTTAACAACAAAAAACCTTTTGTAGTTGGAGGGGTAATTATTGCTACAATTTTGGCCATTACAGGTATTTACGGTTATTTGATTACCTGGCTGATAATGCTTGGTATCTTTATACCTCCTTTAGGGGGAGTTATTTTGGGGGATTATTTTTTCGTGTGGAAGAAGAAGTTACCTCCCCTTTCAGAAATGAAGTTTCCTGCTTTGCGGTGGAGTGCCGTTGTTTGCTATTTATTGGGAACTCTTGCAGCTTACCTGGGGAACAAATTTGGAATTGGAATAGCTCCGTTAAACGGTATTGTTATTGCTGGTATTACCCTTCCTTTTGTAGAAAATTTGTTCAAAAGCAAGCATGTGTCCTCAATTACCCAAAACGACTAATAAAAACGTATAGAAAAGTATAACGATTTTGCCTTGTGCTCAAGTCTCCAATACAAAAGTATTGGAGATTTTTTTGTAAACTCAACACAATTTTTTACTTGAAATTCGGGTTATATCATTGTATAATTAAATAAAAATATAATTAGATAAATATCTAAATAAGGGGACAGGGTGATGAACAAAGTATTTAAAGCTTTATCCAACAAAACCAGAAGAAAAATACTGGATATGTTAAGGGAAAGGGATATGACGGCGGGAGAGATTGCTGAGAATTTTAAAATGAAAAAACCCAGCATTTCCCACCACCTGAACATTTTAAAGAATGCGGATTTGGTTTCAGAAGAAAAAAGAGGTCAGTACGTGATTTATTCAATAAACACCACCGTCTTTCAGGATGTTATCAGCTGGTTCATGAAATTTAAAGGAGTTGATGGGGATGATTAAAAAAGACTGGCCAATCATCATATTGCTGCTGGCCACACTGGTTTTGGCCTTTTATGTTTACCCAATGATGCCTGAAAAAGTTCCCATGCACTGGAATGCCCGGGGTGAAATTGATAGATACAGCGGCAGGTTTTTCGGGACTTTTGGTTTACCCCTTATAAATATAGGACTTTATTTTTTGTTTTATCTGGTGCCTGTAATTGATCCAAAAAAGAAAAACATCTACAGATCGTGGGGAGTGTACAACATAGTAAGGTATTTTGTACACGGGATGTTTGTGGTGATTTATCTTATGGTTATAGCTGTGGTTTTCGGATACAATGTTGATGTGGGGTTGATAACTCAGCTGATCATTTCGCTGATGTTTGTTTTCCTGGGGAATTCCATAGGGAAAATAAAGTATAACTACACCTTTGGAATCCGGCTACCCTGGACCCTTGCTGATGAAAGGGTGTGGAAAAAAACCCACAGATTTGGCGGCAGATTGATGGTGATGTGTGGGATTTTGGGATGCCTCAATGCCTTTGTTAACAAAACATATCCTTACCCTGTGTTTATGACATTAATCATAGGATGTTTTGCAGTCATAACAATTTATTCTTATCTTTGTTATAAAAACTTAAATCCCTAAGAATAACTGCTGAGGATCCCATAAGATTGGGGTTTTTTTGCTGTTGAAAAATTACTACGGCAGGCACAACATTTTTATCTGGCTGGTCAGCTCGGTACATGAGTTATTTTCAGGGTGTAGTATATTTATGGAAAAATCCTTGAAAGTGATGTATAATATATACTGGGGTGCTACATTTTGTCCAATTCCCTAGAAAAATTTTTAGTGGTTTGCTTAAAATCTATGCCGTTTTAAGTTCAAACTACTAAATTTTTTGCTAGGAGGGATGTTACATGAAAGTGTGCGTAATATGGAGGAAGTACAGGAATGTAGAACTCCAGAGACGAATTGATGAAAATGTGTATGATGATGCATATGATGAAGCACTACAGCATGCAGCAGCCCTCAAAAAAGCAGGGCATGAAGTCACTTTGGTAGAGTGGAAAGGTGATATTACCAGATTTTATAATGAACTCATGAAGGAAAAACCGGATATAGTCTTCAATGCATCATCAAAAGAAGAAGTGGCTTTCCTGGAATTAATGGGTATTCCATTTGTGGGTTCCGGCCTGGATTTGGTATCTACATGTAAAGCCACAAGGAAGAAAATCCTTGCATATCATAAAATACCCACACCCAAATTTGTGGTAATTAAAACCCATAAGGAGATAGATGTTAAAGAATTAAAATTCCCCCTTTTCGTAAAACCTTTAAGAGGTCGAGGAAGTGCAGGTATAAGCGATGAAAACATAGTAGATTCGTATGATGTGTTGAAAAAAGTTGTATCGAAAATATTAAACAAAATACAGCAGCCTGCCCTGGTAGAAGACTACATTAAAGGAAGGGAATTAACCGTTGGGTTGATAGGAAACGAAGACCCAGTGGTGCTGCCTGTTGTAGAAATAAAATACAATGGCTGTAGGACCAACAACTTCCACCATAAAATGAATGATAATGAAATCATCGAATGCCCGGCGAAGCTCAATGAATTTGAATTGAAACTGGTTAAGAAGATAGCGAAGCAGACTTTTAAAGTTTTGGGAGCGCGGGATTACGGAAGGGTAGATATGATTCTTTCAGAGAACGGTGTGCCCTATGTGCTTGAACTCAACACCTATGCGGGCCTTACCCTGCCGGAAGGAGAGGCTCATATAGGGTATATGGGTTACATGGCAAGGGCTGCCGGGCTTTCTGCTACTGAGTTTCTAAACAGGATTTTGTACTCGGCCCTTCGACGCCACAAACTGAATGAAAAAGGCAGTGAAGCGATGTAGCCCCTCTCCCTCTTATTTGTAAGAGGGGGTTTGTTGGAGAGATGGCAGTGTGGTTCTCTGTCATCTCCTTTTTTGTGTACCCGGTATATCGGCCAGCCTGGTCGTAAGAGTCCGCTGTGGCATAAACCGAAAGGAAAAACTCCAGCAGGAGTATCGAAAGCCCGTAGATGAATGCCGATATATATTAAAGGTTTTTCTCCAAAACAGTTGGTTAATGGTTAAGCTAATATATCTAACA
>DFNM01000144.1 GCA_002376045.1 Firmicutes bacterium UBA3567 | reverse complement strand
GACACTCTGCCCAAACCTTTTGCTACGCTCAGGGCTTCGCATGCCCGCAAACCAATATGTGCAATGGGTCGCATAAAAGTAAGAGGTGAATGGTATGGAAAAATCAGATAAAATTCAAAACACATTAGATATAAGGAAGATAAACATTATGAAGTCGCCTAAAAAAGGAGGCTCTTCTGAAGCAGATTCTGTTATGTATTTAAAAGAACTCGGTGTCGAGTTAATTGATAATCTCCAACCTATCCAGTTTACTCCTAATATAAATGAGCACATTCATAGATGGGCGCCTTACGTACAAGGTTTTTCAGCATCGTTTGTTCAATCTGTGATAGACCGTTATAAAGAGGAGTATCAAGACCCTATCATTTTTGATCCTTTTGCTGGGTGTGGTACAGTATTAGTTCAGGTAAAACTTAATGGTTATGAATCCTGTGGAGTAGAACTAAATCCACTACTACAGTTTATAGCAGATACAAAACTTGATTCATGGGATGTATCACCGAATCATTTAATAAAAGTATATAATAATATGCCAAGGAATAAGCGATCTCCAGCTCCTACCTTCTTAAAAACAGAAAGGCACTTTAATAAGGGAGTATTAGAAAATTTAGAAATTATAAAAGGTGGAATAGAATCTTTAGAAACGCTGAATGAAAAACAAATGAAGGTGAAAAATCTTCTTAAGTTAGCCTTTTCCTCTATTCTTATAGAGGTTAGCAATTTGAAAAGAAGTCCATGTCTCGGATATGCCAAAAATAAAAAAGTAGAAGATACAGCACCGTTTGTTTTAATGACACAGAAAGTTCATCAAATAGCTGATGACTTAAGAGTAATCCAAGCTCAATATAGAGACTTTATAAAAACAAAAGCAGAGGTTTTCTTAGCAAATTCAAAGACGTATTCTTACAATGGAAAATTTAACTTAGTTATCACATCTCCTCCGTACATGAATGGATTAGATTATGTGATAAATTACAAGATAGAAATGGCTTGGTTGGGTTTTGTTAATAGTTATGAAGAATTAAAAAAACTTAAAGATGATATGGTAGTATGTGATAATGTGTCTAAAAAACTGATTAGAGATTTTTATAATTCAAAGTCAACATATACAAATGATTGGATTGAAGAAATCAAATATAAGATTTCAGAAAATATTAAGAAAAGAGGGGGATACAGAAGATTAGATATGCCCTATATTGTACATAAGTACTTTGATGATATGTATAAAGTAATGAAAAATGTAATTTCTTCTTTAAGTTCAGGAGGAAGATTTATTTTAGTAGTTGGTGACAGCTTAATCGCAGATGTATACGTCCCAACGGATCTACTAATAGCGAAGATCGGTTTGGATTTAGGTTTGAAAATAGAAAAAATAGAAAAGGCGAGGGAGCGGAGATCGGGGCAGGTAAGAAGTTATAGACTTAGAGAATCAGTTATTACTTTAGTAAAGGAGTGAAAAATATGGCAGACGAAAAAGAAATTGGATACTATGAAGACCCTAGAAACGGCGATGGCATAATAAGGGCCCGGACAACAAGGCAGATTCGTTCATGGGAAATACCACGTTCATTAAAAGTTTTGGAAGTGTTAAATAATGAATTAGGTAAAATAGAATTCCCCGGACTTTATATTTTATTTGAGGGGAAAAATAAAGTTTACATTGGTGAGGCAAAAAGCATATATAACAGACTAAAATCCCATATGACACATCCTGAAGATAAAATTAAAGAATGGGATGGGGCTATCATTATTAATGATGGTCGCCCAGCGACACAATCCGATTTTAATGATTCTGTCGTTAGAAAATCCCTAGAACTTTATCTAATAAAGTTATTTAAGGCAAATAAATATACAGTAGTTGCTCAAGGAGAACCACAAAAGCTTAATGCTATGCAAAAATTCCTTGTTAATTCGTTGGTAGAAGAACTGAATTTCTTTTTACTTAAAAAGAATCTGATCACTAAAGTACTAGAAGAACGTGGGCAAGAAGAGGTATTTGGAGATGAGTTAAAAAGAATACTAGTAAGAGCTGGTAAAAAAATTGAAAAATGGGGGAAATATGAAGCTATAATAGATGGTGAAAAAGTTTTTATTCGTCCAGGAAGTAAAAAACCTAAAGGTTGGCAGATTACTTTTAGGGGGCGTAAACCAGGAAGTTTTATCGATTCTTTACACAAAGGAAAAGGCTATTTATTGATATCTCGAGATGGTGTATTGTTAATACCACTTAAAGAGGTACAAAAAGTTATCAGAGATGATACTGCATATCAGCAGGATACTATAGATATATGGATAGTATTTACTGAAGAGAAAGTAACTTTAAGTTACAAGAAAAATAAAATAGAAGTAACAAAATTCAAATTGATAAGATGAATATGCGACCCACAGCACATAATAGCGGACATACGGCTATGCACTCCGCCTAAATTGGCTCACTTCGTTCACCAACTTCGCATACCCGCAGAACGTTATATGACATTCCACCCGCCTCCAAAAGAATTAATTTAGAGGGGTTTTCGTGGCAAAGAGAAAACTTTTTAAATATGTGTATGTATATATCAATAACAATTATTA